>JBJMGZ010000820.1:0-5536 GCA_045807605.1 Thermoanaerobaculia bacterium
GTAGGTCGAGGGCAGCGTGGCGAGCAGCTCGCGCTGCTGGTTCTTGACCTTGGCGAACAGCGGCTCCGCCTTGGTCCGCGCATCCTTCTTGTACAGCAGGGCCGGCATCGGCCTTTCCGGGACGAGCCCCAACCCGCCGAAGATGCTGTAGTAGCTGCCGTTCGTCCAGAAGTTCCGGAACTCGCTCTCGAAGTTGCTGTAGTAGGACGCCTCGTCCGAGCTCGGCTGGTTCACGGGCAGGCCGGACTTGTAGGTGGCCATCTTCTCCTTGAAGTTGGCCGAGAGCGTGATCTCCTCCTTGTTCGCCCGCCAGAACGGCGTGTCCATCCGCGGCGACACCACGTAGTGCGCCTGGATGAAGTCGCGGCAGTCGTCGAACATGGCCTCGATCTCGTGGTTGAAGCGGTCGATCAGGACCGGGTCGAAGCGCTTGTCCGGGAAGTGCTTGGCGAGGAAGAAGTTCGAGGCATAGATGAAGTAGATGCCCGTCGACTCCAGCGGCTCCAGGAAGCAGGAGGAGAGGCCGATGCTCACGACGTTCTTGACCCAGGCGCGCCGGTTGCGGCCCACCCGGAAGCGGATCTTGTTGAGCGGGGTCTTCTCCGGGTCGAGGTTCCAGAGCTTGCAGAAGTCGCGCGCGGCTTCCTCCTGCGTGGCGTGGCGGCTGGAGTAGACGTAGCCCGTGCCGAAACGGCCCAGCATGGGGATCTTCCAGGTCCATCCCGAGTCCATGGCGATCGACGAGGTGTAGGGCTCGATGCCGTTCTTCTCGTCGTCGTGGGGCACGGCCGCGGCCACGGCGCTGTCGCACATGAGGTAGTCGCTCATGTCGAGGAAGGGCTCTTCCATCGCCCCGTTCATGAGCAGCGACCGGAAGCCCGAGCAGTCGATGAAGAGGTCGCCCTCGATCCGGATCCCGCCCTTGCTGTTCAGGGCCGTGATGTACCCGTCGGCGTCCTTTTCCACGCCCTCGAGCTCGTCGACGATGTGGCGGACCCCCAGCGTTTCGACCGAGAACTTCTGTAGGAACTCCGCCACCAGATGGGCGTCGAAGTGCCACGCGTAGTTGACCGCCCGCCGGCCGTCGAGATGACGCGGGGAGAGCTTCGCGTCCATGACCGGCGGCTCCTTGAAGCAGGCGTAGTCGTAGGGCTCGTTGTCGCCCGCGTGCCGGCGCAGCAGCCAGTAGTGCGAGAGCGGGACGTCGTCGCAGTTCGGCAGCAGGCCGAACGGATGGTAGAAGTGGTTGCTCCTGCCGTTCTCGGCCGGCGCCTGCCAGTTGACGAACTTGATCGCGGTCTTGAAGGCGGCGTTGCAGGCGCGCATCCACTCGTCCTCGGGGATGCCGAGGAAGTCGAAGAACGCGCGCTGCAGGTTCGGCACCGAGGCCTCGCCCACGCCGATCCTGGGGATGGTCTTGGCCTCCATGAGCGTGACGTGCACGCTGCCCTGGAGAGCTTTCGAGAGGTACGACGCCGTCATCCATCCGGCCGTTCCGCCGCCGAGGATGACCACACGCTGGATAAGGTTGTCCCGTGAGGCGCTCGCGCCTGTGTCCATGTCCAATCCTCCCTCAGATCAAAACTTCATTACATTTGATAATCCGCCACCCTTGCAGCGGCGAACGCTTTCAAAGTGTGCCCGTGGCCCGAAAGCGGGACAAAGGCGGGATAAACTCCGCGCGTGATTCGCGGAATGACCTCTCCTCTCCCGACTGCCGGGCGCCTGCTCGGATTGATCGAGGCCATGGCCGGCCAGCCCGTGGTCATGCTGGTGGACCTGGTGGCCGACCTGTTCATCACCGGCACCCCGAAGCGGATCAGCCGGGAGGCGCCGGTGCTCATCCTGTCCTACCAGGGGGAGAGGCTGATCCCGGGCGGCGGAGCCAATGCCGTGGCCAACGTCGCCGCCCTCGGCGGCCGACCCCTGCCGCTCGGAGTCGTGGGCGACGATGCCAGCGGGCGCGGTCTCCTCGACGCCTTCCACGAGCGCGGGGTGACCACCCAGGGCATCCAGGTCCGCTCCGGCTACCGGACCCCCACCAAGGTGCGCATCCTGGGCGGCGGCAGGCACTCGATCAAGCAGCAGATCGTGCGCTACGACATCGAGGAGACACTGGCGCTGACCGCCGGGGAGCGCGACCGCTTCGCCGAGTGCCTGGAGAGCTGGTCTGCCGAGGCCCGGGTGGCGATCCTGTCGGACTACGGCTATGGCACGGTCGAGCCGGAGCTGCTCCCCTGGATGCGCGAGGCGCTCGGTGCCGACGCCACTCTGGTCTGCGACAGCCGCTTCCGCCTCGGCGACTTCCGCGGCCTGGACGGCGCGACCCCCAACGAGGAGGAGGCCGAGGCGCTCCTCGGCTCGACCCTCGACGAAGACCCGGAGGGTGGACGGGGATTGCTCGACCGTCTCGGAGCGCGCTTCCTCCTGATCACCCGTGGCAGCCAGGGGATGAGCCTCTTCGAACGGGGGTCGACAGCGCACCTGCCCGTCCATGGGACCGACCAGGTGGCGGACGTGACCGGCGCCGGCGACACGGTGATCGGCACCTTCGCCCTGGCGCTCGCGGCCGGGGCTGCTCCGCTCGAGGCGGCTCTGCTCGCCGATTACGCCGGCGGGGTCGTGGTCATGAAGATGGGGACGGCGACGCTCACCCGCGAGGAGCTGCGGCACGCGGTCGAGAGCGATCCCGGTCCCCTGGAGGAGCTGCGATGGGCGAGGTCCTGACTGTCGACGCGCTTCACCAGATTGTGCAGGCTCTCCAGGCTCAGGGAAAGAGAATCGCGTTCGCCAACGGTCATTTCGACCTGCTCCACGTCGGCCACCTGCGCTACCTGCGCGCCGCCCGGGCCGAGGGGGACGCCCTGGTCGTGGCGATCAACGACGACGATTCGGTGGCCCGGCTCAAGGGTCCGGGGCGGCCGGTGGTGCCCGCGGCCGAGCGGGCCGAGCTGCTGGCGGCCCTGGAGCCGGTCGATTTCGTCGTGGTCTTCCCGGGGGACTCCCCCGCACCGCTCCTCGCCGAGCTGCGGCCGGACGTCCATTGCAAGGGGCCGGACTACGGATCGCCCGAGCGGGTCCCCGAGCACGGGACGGTCCGCGCCTACGGCGGCCGCACCGCCCTGGTGGGCGACCCCAAGGACCATGCGACGACCGACCTGATCTCCAGGGTGAAGGCGCTGCCGGAGAAGAGGTGAGGATCCTCCTGATCCGCACCAGCGCCCTGGGCGATGTGGTGCACTGCCTGCCGGTGCTCACGGCCCTGCGCCGCCATCTCCCGGACGCGAGGATCGGCTGGGTGGTCGAGGGGGCCATGGCGCCGGTGCTCGCCGGGCATCCCGATCTGGATGAATTGCTCGTCGTCCGCCTCCGCGCGTGGCGGAAGAGGCCGTTCTCCCCGGAGACCCGGCGCGAGGTGGCCGCGTTCCGGGATGCTCTCGACCGCTTCGCTCCGGACGTGACCCTCGACCTGATGGGCAACCACAAGGCGGGGATCCTCTCCGCCCTGACCCTCTGCGACCGCCGGATCGGTCCGGCCCGGGAGTCGCGGCGGGAGCCGTCGAGCGCGTTCTGGATCAGCGAGCCCGTCGCGCCCCGGGGGACGCACGCGGTGGACCGGGCGCTCTCGCTGCTGGATGCCCTGGACATCCCTTCGGAGCCGGCGGACTTCGGCGGCTCGAAGATCTTCCGCGACGAGCCGGAGGGGGTTTCGCTTCCGGAGCCCGAGCCGCCGTTCCTCCTCATCCATCCGGGCGCCGGCTGGGCGAGCAAGCGCTACCCGCCGGAGCGCTGGGGGGAGGTGGCGCGCCGGCTGCGGGAGGCGACCGGCCTCGGCACCTGGGTGCCCGTCGCGCCCGGGGAGGAGGGGCTGGCGGCCGTAGTCGAGACCGCAGGCGGCGGCGCGGTGCGGACGATGCCGGCGGACCTCCCCACCCTGGCGGCGCTGCTCCGCCGGGCGCGGCTGGTGATGGGGGGCGACTCCGGCCCCACCCACCTCGCCCACGCCCTGGGCACCCCGGTCCTGATGCTCATGGGTCCCACCGATCCTGCCCGGCACGGCCCCTACGGCGCGCCGGAGCGCGCCCTCTGGAAGCTCCTGCCCTGCAGCTTCTGCTACCGCCGATTCGACGAGACCAAGGCCTGCCTGCTGGAGATCCCGGCGGAGCGGGTGGCGGAGCGAGCGATAGAGCTGCTAAACTGCGCCCAGTAGATCCGGTCGAGGAGACGTATGGCTGTACCTCGCCTGACGGCGGGGCGAGCAGGAGATTTCATGGCACCACCCGAAGCAGCAGCGCGAAAGCCATCCGCGAGCAACGCCCCTGACAAGCTCGGCGAGCTCCTGGTCAAGTCCGGCCGGATCAACCAGGCGCAGCTCCAGGAAGCGCTCGCGCACCAGAAGGACCAGGGAGGCCGCCTCGGCACCAACCTGATCAAGCTGGGCCACATCACCGAGCGCCAGCTCGTCGAAGTCCTGTCCGAGCAGTTCAAGGTCCCGTCCGTCGACCTCAGCAACATGGAGATCGAGGATGCGGTCGTCAAGATCATCCCGGCGGACATCGCGCGCAAGTACACGATCTTCCCCGTGACCAAGGCGGGCGCCACGGTCACCGTGGCCATGATCGATCCGACGAACGTGTTCGCGATGGACGACGTGAAGTTCATGACCGGCTACCGGGTGGAGCCGGTCGTGGCCTCCGAGAGCGCGATCCGCGCGGCCATCGACAAGTACTACGGCTCGACGCACGCCATCGAGCTCAAGAAGGTCATGGAGGACCTCTCCGAGGAGTCGGGCAGCGACCTGGAGGTCCTGGACGAGGAGGAGGACCTCGACCTCGCCACCCTGGAAGAGGAGTCCGAGCAGGCGCCGGTGGTCAAGCTCGTGAACCTGATCCTCACCGATGCGATCAAGCGCGGCGCCTCGGACATCCACATCGAGCCCTACGAGAAGGACTACCGGGTGCGCTACCGCATCGACGGCATCCTCTACGAGATGATGCGGCCGCCGCTCAAGCTCAAGGAGGCGATCACCAGCCGCTGCAAGATCATGGCGAAGCTGGACATCGCCGAGAAGCGGCTGCCCCAGGACGGCCGCATCAAGATCAAGACCAAGATCTCCGGCAAGACCAAGGACCTCGACTACCGCGTCTCGGTGCTGCCCACCCTGTTCGGCGAGAAGATCGTCATGCGCTTGCTCGACAAGGACAAGCTCATGCTCGACATGACGAAGCTGGGCTTCGAGGCGGAATCGCTGCGCAAGTTCGAGGCGGCCATCCTGCGCCCCTACGGCATGGTGCTGGTCACCGGCCCCACCGGCTCGGGCAAGACGAACTCGCTCTACTCGGCCCTGCAGCGCATCAACACCCCGGAGGTCAACATCATGACCGCCGAGGACCCGGTGGAGTTCAACCTCTCCGGCATCAACCAGGTGCAGATGAAGGAGAACATCGGCCTCAACTTCGCGGCCTCGCTGCGCTCGTTCCTGCGCCAAGACCCCAACATCATCCTGGTGGGCGAGATCCGCGACTTCGAGACCGCC
>JBJMGZ010000821.1:0-3258 GCA_045807605.1 Thermoanaerobaculia bacterium
GACCCCGACCGTCTCAGGGCCTGGACCAGGGAGCGGCACGTGGGCCAGCGGTCCTCGGGCCGCTTCGCCAGGGCGCGGACCACGGCGTGCTCCAGTCCGGCCGGCAGGCCCGTGCGCCACCGGCCCAGCGGCACCGGATCGCTGCGCAGGGCCGCGTCCGCGCCCGGGAACGGGTGCCGGCCCGCGATCATCTCGTAGAGCAGGACGCCGAGCGACCAGAGGTCGGCCCGCACGTCGGCCGGCTCGCCCTGCAGGCGCTCGGGAGCGAGATAGGAGCGCGCCCGCTCCGCGGCGGCGGGCAGGGCGCCCGCGCCGAAGCCCACGATCCGGACCCGGCCCTCCGGATTGACCAGCACCTGCGTCGGATCGAGGGCGCCGTGGACGATTCCCTCGGCATGCGCGCTGGCGAGCCCCGCCGCGACCTGGCAGCCGATGTCCACCACCTGCTCGAGCGCGAGCGGTCCGCGCGCCAGCCGGTCGGACAGCGGCTCCCCCTCGTCCAGGGCCATGGCCAGGAAGACACGGCCGTCGTCGGTCTCCCCCACCTCGTAGACCGAGCCGATGTGCGGATCGCCGATCGAGGAGGCGCGGGAGGCCTCGCGGGCAAAGCGCTTGCGGACGGCCTCGTCGTCCACGCCGCCGCCGCCGGGCAGGAGCTGCAGCGCGACGAGACGCTCCCGCTGCAGGTCCTGGGCCTTGTAGAGGTCGTCCACGCCGCCAAGGCGCTCGAGGACCCGATAGTGAGAGACGACGCTGCCGATCAACGGTGAGTATCCTGAGTGGCCCCGCCCTTTGCCCTACAAACTACGACGAACGCAGGTAGTTGTTGCCCGTGAGGGAGAGTGTATCAGAGGGGGATGGTCTGCTCGGCCGGGGGCAGACACCGCTCGTCGTCGCAGAGCTGGAAGCGGACCACCAGCCGCCCGCGCCCGCTCACCTCGCCCGCCACCTCCACCCGGCCGGCGTAGACCGCGAGCGGCCGGCCGCCGGCGAAGCCCGCCGCGATCTCCGCGCCCTGCGGATATTGCAGGCCGCGCACCTGCGCCCCGCCCTCCGCCGCCACCTCCGTCGGCAGCAGGAACTCCTCCGAGGCCGGGTTCGCCTGGATGTGCCAGCCCGGCGCCACCTCCAGGACCAGCCGGAACGGCTGCCAGCCGTCCCCCCCGGGCTGGACGGGCTCGGCCAGGCGTACCGTCACCAGCCCCGCCGCGGCGCGGGCGAGCTTCTCCACCCCGCTCGCCTCGGCGGTGCGCTCGAACGCGGCGGCCTCTTCCGGGAAAGCCCGGTGGTAGCGCCGCGCCGCGATCGACATCATGCGCGCGCCCTCGGGCGAGCCCTGGATCATGGCCGCGAACGCCTGGAGCGAAGCGCGCGCCTCGCTGCGCCAGGCGGTCTCCCCCGTGCGCTCGGCCAGCTCCAGGAGGTTCAGGACCGCCACGGCGTTGCCCGCGGGGGTGGCGCCGTCGAACACGTCCTTGCTGCGGAACAGCAGGTCCGGGTCCTCCGCGGCCACGAAGAAGCCGCCCTCGGGATCGCGCAGCCGGCGGATCTGCTCCTGGGTCAGCTCCGCGGCGGCGCGCAGCCACGACTCGTCCCCCTGCGCCTCGTGGAGCGCCAGCAGGCCGCGCACCAGGAACGCGTAGTCGTCCAGGTAGGCGGGGATCCGACCCTGGCCCTGGCGCCAGGCATGGAGGAGCAGGCCCTCGGGCGAGCGCATGCGCGACAGCACGAAGCGGGCCGCCGCCGCGGCTCTCTCGATCAGCCCGGCGTCGCCCAGCACCCGGCCGGCCACGGCGAGGCCGGCGATGACCATGCCGTTCCAGTCGGCCAGGATCTTGTTGTCCGTCGCCGGCCGGTCGCGGCGGGCGCGGGCGATGAAGAGCCTCTCCTCGACGGCCTTGACCTCGCGCAGCAGCTCGTCCGGATCCATGCGCCGGCGCGCCGCGGCCTGCTCGAGCCGCTCCGGCAGGTGGAGGACGTACTCGCTCTCCTCGAAGAACGGCGGACCGTCGAAGCCGAGGATCGGCGCTACGAACGCGGCGTCCTCGCGGCCCAGGACCTCGAAGATCTCCTCCCGCGTCCAGACGTAGAACGCGCCCTCGTGGCCGTGCGTCTCGGCGTCGATGGCGCTCCAGAACGCGGCATCCGGCGAGGTGGGCGAGGTCATCTCGCGGGCGATCCACTCCGCGGTCTCGCGCACGATGCGCGCCGCCTGCGGGTCGCCGGTGCGCTCGTGCTCGCGGGCGTAGATCTCCAGCAGGAGGCCGTTGTCGTAGAGCATCTTCTCGAAGTGCGGGACCTTCCACTCGGCGTCCGTGGCATAGCGGTGGAAGCCGCCGCCGAGCTGGTCGTAGATGCCGCCGCGGGCCATCTGGTCGAGGGTCGCGGAGAGCATCTGCCCGGCCTGCTCGTGCTCGTCCGCCATCTCCAGGCAGAGGTAGAGGTTGGACGGCGTCGGGAACTTGGGCGCGGTGCCGAAGCCGCCGTTGCTGGAATCGAAGCGGCGGGTCAGCGCCTCCAGGGAGCGCAGGGCCACGTCGGCGCCCGGCGGGGCGGCCGCGGGCTCGACGCGCTGCTCCAGGTAGCGTCCCATGGCGCTCGCCATCTCGTCCGCCTGCATCTCCACCTCTTCGCGGCGGTTGCGCCAGGCGTCCGCGAGCCCGTCGAGCACGCGGCCGAAGCTCGGCCGGCCGTGGCGCTCGTCGGGCGGGAAGTAGGTGCCGGCATAGAACGGCTTCAGGCCCGTCGTGAGAAAGACCGAGTTCGGCCAGCCGCCCTGCCCGGTGAGGATCTGGGTGGCGGCCATGTAGATCTCGTCGATGTCCGGCCGCTCCTCGCGGTCCACCTTGATGTTGACGAACTCCCGGTTCATCCGCTCGGCGACCTCGGGCGAGGAGAAGGACTCCCGTTCCATGACGTGGCACCAGTAGCAGGTGGAGTACCCGACCGAGACGAAGATCGGCTTGTCCTCGCGGCGGGCCTTCTCCAGGGCCTCGGGGCCCCAGGGATACCAGTCGACCGGGTTGTGCCGGTGCAGAAGGAGATATGGGCTGCTCTCGCCGGCGAGGCGGTTGGTGTGGGTCGTGTCGTGCGCGCTCATGATGATTCCCTCCCCGCCCTTAACGCTACCACTCCTCGGCAGCCACGGGCGTCACGGGCCGGACCGGGCCTGGCGGGGGTTCGCCCGGGTAGACCACGCGCTCCAGGAACAGCCCGGACGGCGGCGCGGTCCATTCGGCGGGAAGCCCTCTCTTGCCC
>JBJMGZ010000822.1:0-8804 GCA_045807605.1 Thermoanaerobaculia bacterium
GAGACGTTCCAGGTCCTATACGACACCCCTGGCAGGCCACGGGGACCGCGGAACGTCTCCGCCGGAGGGCACGCCGCCGCCCGTAACACCGCCTGATCGGGGCACCCCACCTCCAATCCCGCCGACGGGATTTGTAGCCTCTTCCTTCCGCCTGTGCGACAATACGGCCTTCCCATGGGAGACCCATGTTGACCGACCATCCGAGCCGTAAAGAGCTGCTGGCCGTGGTCCGTGGAGGCCTCACGCCCGAGCGGGAGGTAGCGATCCTGCGTCATCTCTACGAGGGCTGCAAAAAATGCCTCGCCGCCGCCCCCTCCGCTCTGAAGTTCGGCTTCGGCCTGGAGGGGAAGACCACGGCGAAAGAGGAAACCGCCATCGATGCCGCGATCCGGCGCGCCTTCAAGACGGCGGCGCGCCACGAACAGCATCTACGCGAGCAGGAGTTGGAGGCGAAGGAGGGCGAGAAGATCCTGGCGGCGGGTGGAGTGGGAGCGCCCAAGAAGTTTCCCCGGTTCATGGGAAGACTCGCCAAGTACAAGGCCCTGCTGGCCCGGAGTTGGTCTCTGCGGCACGAGGACACGGGATCGATGGTCTACTGCGCCCGGCTGGCGGTAAAGTGCGCCGAGCGGCTGAATGCCAAGCGATACGGAGTGGAGAGAGTGTTTGACTTTCAGTGCCGCGCCCAGGCCGAGTTGGGGAACGCACTTCGCGTTTCGGACCAACTCGATAAAGCGGCAGATGCATTCGCTCGTGCACGGCAACTTTTTGAGCTTGGAACCCACTCTGAAGTGCTAGAGGTTCGTCTTCTTGACTTGGAAGCATCGTTCGATGCCGATTGTCGCCGGTTCTCGGCCGCTTGCATTAAGCTCAGGAAGATCCTTCGCTGGCACCGCCGTACTGGCAATCGCGGCCTCGCTGGAAGAGCGTTGCTTCAGCTGGCTCGCATTACAGGTTATGCCGGTAATTCTGAGGGAGCGCTTTCATTGATTGAAGAGAGCCTCTCTCTTATTGACGCACGGACGGACCCAACGCTTGCCTGGGCAGCAAGGCTCAACTTAGTTGACTTTCTCATTGCATGTGGACGTTGCAGGGATGCAGAGGTACAGCTCTTTCTCGTTCGGGCCTTGCAGCATCACGCAGGAGGTCGGATAAATGATCTGCGGTTCCGCTGGGCAGAAGGACGAATTGATGCGGCCCTGAATCGCCCAGATCGGGCGGAGAATATATTCCGCGAGGTTCAGGAAGGCTTTTTGAAATACGATCGAGCTTACGACTCCGCTCTGGCCTCTCTCGACCTTTCGGCCGTTCTCCTCGCACAGAGAAAAACCGGGGAAGCGAAGGAGGTCGTCACGGCCGCTTACAAGATGTTCATCGCCCTCAACATCCAGCGCGAGGCGCTGATGGCCGTGCTCGCCTTGAAGACGGCTTGCGAGATGCGGTCGGCGACGCAGGTGATGGCGGAGGAGGTCGCGAAATATGTGCGGCGGCTCGAGAACGACCCGAATGCGAAGTTGGAGGGAAAGGCGTGGGGCGGGGAGGATTCTTAGGGCTGTCTGACGGGCCCACCCGCGGGGCGGAATCATCCAGCCTGGGGCACCCTCTTACATATCTTGTGCTGGAATCGTAACGTCCGAGGTCGGAGAGGATCGGGACGGTCTTGCCGCCGCGGAGACGCCCCGCCGTCCCCGTGGCCTTCGCAGGGTGTCGTAGAGCGTCTGGGGCGTCTCTACGGAACGGTGTTGCAGCGGCGATGGGTGGAGGTTACGGGGACCTTGCAAGACCCAAGACCCGGGTCGTCTCCGCGGCGGCGTCAACCCTCCAAAATCCATCTCTCCTTCCGCGTCGTCCACCTCCGTCACCAGGAGATTCGCCAATTTCGCCCGTGACGGCGTACGCGGCCCTCACTCCCCCACCGCCCCCTTCGCCATCATCTCGGCGAAGAGCTTCCGGAGCATCTTCATCATCATCCGCTCCATCCCCTGCTCGACGGCTTCCAAAGACTCTTCGTCCCTCGGGAGTTCCACCCTCGAGGCCGGGACCGGCGGCTCCGGAGGCTGCGCGGGCCCGAACGTCTCCCGGATGCGCTGGGCCGCCTCGGTCGGCGGTCTGCGGGGCTGGGTGTAGACCAGCTCGAAGAGCTCCTGGGGCTCCAGCCCGATCGCCCGCGCGATGTCCACGATGTGCTCGAAGCGGAGCTCGATCCCTCCCGAATAGAGACGGCTCAGGTAGCTCACGCTCCAACCGAGCTTGCGCTCGAGATCGGCATTGCGGTATCCGAGGATCCGCATCAGAGTCTTCATGGTCATGATCATGTGCTCTGTTTCGGGTCGCATAAACATGCATGTTACGCCCTTAACGCCGATCCCGCAACAAGTTAGCCCTGATGGGAATGGAGAATTCGCTTTGAGACGTGCGGAGCCCGGGTCTCCGCACGGCCACGGTGAGTGTGGAGGTGCCGTCCGCGGCGGTCAGTCCGCGCTCTCCAGCATCTCCCTGACCTTGGCGGCCAGGTCCTTGCCGGTGAACGGCTTCTTGATCAGGTGGGCGTCCTCGCCGTCGAGGCCGGAGCCCTCGGCCAGGCCGGCGGGATAGCCGGTGGCGAAGAGCACCTTCATCTCGGCCCGGTCGTAGGAGAGCTTCTCGGCGAGCTCGACCCCGCTCATGCTGCCCATCAGGATGTCGGTCACCATGAGGTGGATCGGCCCGGAGTGCTGCTGGCTGACCTCCAGGGCCTGGGCGCCGTCGGCGGCTTCGAGGACGTTGTAGCCGTGGCTCTTCATGATCTCGGAGAGCGGCCGGCGGACGTTCTCCTCGTCGTCGACGAGCAGGATCGTCTCCCAGGGCTTGCCGTTGATGCCGCCCGGCGCGTCGGCGTCGGCCGGCTGCTCGGCGCTGGGCAGGAAGATCAGGAAGCGGGAGCCCTGGCCCGGCTCGCCTTCCGCGAGGATGTGCCCGCCGCTCTGATTGATGATCCCGTAGGTGGTCGAGAGGCCGAGCCCGGCGACCTCGCCCCCCTGCTTGGTGGTGAAGAACGGCTCGAAGACCCGCCGCCGCACCTCCTCCTCCATGCCCGGCCCGGTGTCGCTCACCTTGAGCTCCACCCAGTGGCCGGGAGCGGAGCGCAACGGATGGGTGGGCGGATGGATGGGATTACCCGGCCGGATCTCCACGTTGCGGGTCTCCAGGGTCAGGCGCCCTCCCTGGGGCATGACGTCGCGGGCATTGGTGACCAGGTTGAGGATGGCCTGCTCGATCTGCGGGCCGTCGATCTGCACGCGGTGCAGGTCGGGATCGAGCGCCATCTTCACCTCGATGGCGTCGCCCACGATATGCCGGATGCGGTCTTCGAGGCCGGTCAGCAGGTTGTTGAGCTGGGACAGCCGGGGTTGTAAAACCTGCCGTCCGCTGAACGTCAGGAGCTGGCGCGCGAGGGCCGCGCCGCGCTCCCCGGCGCGCTCGATCTCGCGCAGGTTCTTGCGCGCCGGCTCGTCGGCGGGCAGCCGGGTCAGAGCCAGCTCGACCTCGCAGGAGATGGCGGTAAGCAAGTTGTTGAAAACGTGGGCGATCCCGCCCGCGAGCCTGCCCATGGCTTCCATGCCGCGATCCTGCGAGGCCTCTGCGTCGCCCGGCCGGAGAAGGCGTGGCATCTCGGCCGTCCTGCCCTCGGGCTCCTCGACGATCCTGATCGGCGAACCGTTGGGCTTGGCTTGTGTCCGCATAGTCTGTTTTCCCGGAATGGTCGTGAGGGGGTCCCTTTGCGGGGTGCCCACTCTCCAAAAGAGCTATGCAGGTTTCGGTCCAGGCGGCCCTAAAACATGCCCAGCTGGAGACGGGCGGCCTCGGTCATCATCGAGGGGTTCCAGGCCGGGTCCCAGACCAGCTCGACGTCGGCCGCGGCCACGCCGGGAACGTTCTCCACCTTGGCCTTGACCTCGCCCGGCAGGGAGCCCGCCACGGGGCAGCCCGGCGAGGTGAGCGTCATCTTGATCTGCACCTGGCCTTCCGGCTGGATCTCCAGGTCGTAGATCAGGCCCAGCTCATAGATGTTGACCGGGATCTCGGGATCGAAGACGGACTTGAGCGCGTCGACGATCTCGCCTTCGAGGTCCTGGGCGGCAGGGGGGGCGATCGGTTCCATGGTATTTCCTTCCTACTCGGTCGAAACGGGATGGGTCTTCTCGTCCAGAGGCTGCTCGAGCGCCGCCTGCACCGCGTGCCAGGCGAGTGTTGCGCACTTGATGCGGATCGGGTACTCGCGCACGCCGGTGAAGACCGCGAGCTTGCCCAGGTCGTCCGCATTTCCGCCGGTCGTCATCAGGTCGTGGAAGCCGTGGAACAGGCGGCGGGCCTCCTCGACCGTCTTGCCCTTCACGGCCTCGGTCATCAGCGAGGCCGAGGCCGTGGAGATGGCGCAGCCCGAGCCCTGGAACGCGATGTCCTCGATGCGGTCGTCCTCGACGTGCAGGAAGACCTTGACGCGATCGCCGCAGAGCGGGTTGTGCCCCTCGGACTCGCGGTTGGCGTTCGGGAGCCGCCCGAAGTTCCGGGGGGTGCGGTTGTGATCGAGGATGACCTCCTGATAGAGGTCGCGCAGGTCGGACATCAGCCGAAGATCTCCCGGGCGCGGTGCAGGGCGGCGACGAGAGCGTCCACGTCCTCCATCCTATTGTAGAGGCCGAACGACGCGCGCGTGGTCGCCGGCACGCCGAACCGCACCATCACCGGCTGCGCGCAGTGATGGCCGGCGCGCACCGCGATCCCCTCCTGGTCGAGGATCGTGCCCACGTCGTGCGGGTGGATGCCCTCCATGGCGAAGGAGGCCACGGCCGCCTTGTGCCGCGCCGTGCCCACGAGCCGCAGGCCGCGGATCTCCTGGAGACGCTCCGTGGCATAGGCGAGGAGCTCGGCCTCCCAGGCGGCGATCGCGGGCAGCCCGACCTGGTCGACGTAGTCGAGCGCGGCGCCGAGCGCGATCGCCCCTTCGATGAACGGGGTGCCGGCTTCGAAGCGGTGCGGCGGCGGCGCGAACGTGGTCTTCTCGAAGGTCACGCCATGGACCATGCCGCCGCCGGTCTGCCACGGCGGCATGGCGGCGAGCAGGTCGGCGCGGCCGTAGAGCGCGCCGATGCCGCTGGGGCCATAGACCTTGTGGCCCGAGAAGGCATAGAAGTCGCAGCCCAGGGCGCGCACGTCCACCTGCAGGTGAGGCACCCCCTGGGCGCCGTCCACCAGGAACAGGGCATCGTGCCGGTGGGCCATGTCGGCCATCTCGCGCACCGGGTTGACCGTGCCGAGCGCGTTCGAGACGTGCGCGACCGCGACCAGGCGCGTGCGTTCCGAGAGCAGGCGCTCGAACTCCTCCAGGATCACCTCGCCGGTATCGTCGAGGGGCGCGACCCGCAGCCGCGCTCCCTGCCGCTCGCAGAGCGTCTGCCAGGGGACGAGGTTGGAATGATGCTCCAGGCCGGTGATCAGGATCTCGTCGTGAGGGCCGAGGTTCTGCCCGCCCCAGCTCCCGGCCACGAGGTTGATCGCCTCGGTCGTGCCGCGGACGAAGACGATCTCGGCGGCCTGCTCGGCGCCGAGAAAGCGGCGCACGGTCTCGCGGGCCCGCTCGCGAGCCTCGGTCGAGAGCTGGGAGAGGGTGTGCACCCCGCGCTCGACGTTCGAGTAGTAGCCGCCGTAGCAATCGGCGATGGCGTCGAGCACGGCGCGCGGCTTCTGGGTGCTGGCCGCGTTGTCGAGGTAGACCAGGGGTCTGCCATGGACTTCGCGGGAGAGGATCGGGAAGTCGTCCCGCACCCGGTCGAGATCGTAGCCGGGTGCGAAGACCTGCGGAGCTGCGAGCGGCGCGGACATGCTAGACCGCCTGCCGGACCACCTCTCCCTGCGGCAGCCGGGCAAAGAGGAACTCTTCGAGGTCGCGCCGCACGGGCTCGACCTTGATGCGCTCGACGATGTCGCTGGCGAAGGCGTAGGTCAGCAGGCTGCGCGCCGCCTCCTCGCCGATGCCGCGGGAGCGGAGATAGAAGATCGCGTCCTCGTCGAGCTGGCCGACGGTCGAGCCGTGGGTGCACTTCACGTCGTCGGCGAAGATCTCGAGCTGCGGGTTCGAGTTGGCGATGGCGCTGCCGGAGAGCAAAAGGTTTCGATTCGACTGCTTGGCGTCGGTCTTCTGCGCTCCCGGATGGACATGGATCAACCCGTTGAACACGGAGCGGGCGGCGCCGTCCAGGACCCCCTTGTACAGCTCGTGGCTGGCGCAGTGCGGCTTGGCGTGCTCGACGCGCATGTGGTTGTCGACCACCTGCCGGCCCTCGGCGAGATAGAGCCCGTTGAGGATGCAGTCGATGCCCTCGCCGTCGAGGACGGCGTTGACGTCGTTTCTCACCAGCGCGCCGCCGATCGAGATCGAGTGCGAGCTGGGCGTGCAGCTGCGCTCCGCCTCGATCTGGAACGTGGCCATGTGGAACGCCTCGCGGCTCTCGAGCTGCAGCTTGTAGTGATCGACCACGGACGCCGGGCCGGCCACCAGCTCGGTCACCGGGCAGGTGAAGTAGGCGCCGTCGCCGGCGTAGGTCTCAACCAGCGTGACCTGGCTGTTTTCGCCCGCCACGAACAGGTTGCGCGGGAAGGTCACGATCGGGTCAGGACCTTGAGAGGTCGAGACGAACATCAGGTGGATGGGCTTGTCCACGATCACGCCGCGGGGCACCCAGACGAGCGCGCCGTCGCGCAGGAACGCGGTGTTGAGAGCGACGAACGGATGATCGTCGAAGCGGGCGTGCTGTCCGAGCCAGGGCTCGACTTTCTCGGGTGCCTTTTCCAGCGCCTCGGCGAGGCTCGCCACGATCACGCCGGCCGGCAGCTCGCTCAGGACCGAGAGCCGGGACGACAGGCGGCCGTTGACGAAGACCAGGCGGGCCGCAGCGCCCTCGGCGAGCGGCTCCAGCCGGGAGAGGTCCACGGCCGGCTCCGGGGCTTCTGCGCGCACGAATGCGCCCTGGGCGATCGGGGCGACGTTGGTCTGGCGCCATGCCTCCTGGCGGAGGGTGGGGAAACCCAGGGTGGCGAAGCGCTCCATGGCCATGCGGCGCAGGGCCGTGACCGCAGCCGGCTCGGAGGCCGGCAGCTCGCGCAGGAACGTGTCGAAGTCGGCTGCGAAGCGGGCGGCGCCCGTCATTTCTTCAGTACGCAGGATGTCGGTCGTCACCATCACGCTCCCACGGGCTGGAATTGATCAGATGAGGGGGCCTCTTCGAGCCACGCGTAGCCCTTCTCTTCGAGCTCCAGGGCCAGCTCCTTGCCGCCCGAGCGCACGATGCGGCCGTCCACGAGGACGTGCACCTGGTCGGGGACGATGTAGTTGAGCAGCCGCTGGTAGTGGGTGATGAGCAGGAACGAGCGGTCCTCCCGGCGCAGCACGTTGACGCCGTCGGCGACGATGCGCAGGGCGTCGATGTCGAGCCCCGAGTCGGTCTCGTCGAGCACGGCGAGGCGCGGCTCCAGCACGGCCATGTGGAAGATCTCGTTGCGCTTCTTCTCGCCGCCGGAAAACCCTTCGTTGACCGGGCGGTGGAGCAGCGACTCCTCCATCTGCACCAGCTTCATCTTCTGGCGCACGAGGGTGAGGAACTCCATGGCGTCGATCTCGGGCAGCCCGCGGTGCTTGCGCACGGCGTTGAGCGCCGCCTTGAGGAAGTAGGTGTTGCTCACCCCGGGGATCTCGACGGGATACTGGAAGGCCATGAACACGCCCTCGCGCGCGCGCTCCTCGGGGTCCATTTCCAACAGGTTCTTGCCATCGAAGATCACTTCGCCGCCGGTGACCTCGTAGGCCTCCTGGCCGGCCAGGACGCGGGCCAGGGTGCTCTTGCCCGAGCCGTTCGGGCCCATGATGGCATGCACCGCGCCCGTGGGCACCTCCAGGTCGATCCCGCGCAGGATCTCGTTGCCCTCGACGGAAACGTGCAGGTTTTTGATCTGAAGCATCAGCCGACACTCCCTTCCAGGTTGACCGCGAGGAGCTTCTGGGCCTCGACGGCGAACTCCATGGGCAGCTCGCGGAAGACCTCCTTGCAGAAGCCGTTGACGATCATCGAGACGGCGTCCTCGGTCGAGATCCCCCGCTGGTTGCAGTAGAAGATCTGATCCTCGCCGATCTTGGACGTCGTGGCCTCGTGCTCCATCTGGGCGGTCGGGTTCTGCACGTCGATGTAGGGGAACGTGTGGGCGCCGCAATCCTGCCCGATCAGCATGGAGTCGCACTGCGAGAAGTTGCGCGCGCCGTCCGCTCCCTTGAGGATCTTCACGGCGCCGCGGTAGGTGTTCTGCCCGTGGCCGGCCGAGATGCCCTTGGAGACGATCGTGCTCCGGGTGTTCTTGCCGATGTGGATCATCTTGGTCCCGGTGTCGGCCTGCTGCCAGCCCTTGGTCAACGCGACCGAGTAGAACTCGCCGATCGAGCCGTCGCCCTTCAGGATCACGCTCGGGTACTTCCAGGTGATCGCCGAGCCGGTCTCCACCTGCGTCCAGGAGATCTTCGCGTTCGCGAACGCCTTTCCCCGCTTGGTGACGAAGTTATAAATCCCGCCGCGACCCTCTTTATCACCTGCATACCAGTTCTGCACGGTCGAGTATTTTACCGTCGCCCCAGGTAGCGCAACCAACTCTACTACTGCGGCGTGTAGCTGATTCGTGCTCCGCTTCGGCGCGGTGCATCCCTCGAGGTAGCTGACATACGCCCCCTCGTCGGCGACGATGAGCGTTCGCTCGAACTGACCCGTGTCCGCGGCGTTGATTCG
>JBJMGZ010000823.1:0-2953 GCA_045807605.1 Thermoanaerobaculia bacterium
CGGCGGCCTTGGCGAGGGAGTCCGGCATCCGCAGCTTGGGGATCTTGGCGCCGGTCAGCCGTCCGACCGTGGCGTAGAACTCGCCGAGCGTCACGTTCTCGCCGCCGAGGACGTAGCGTCCGGACGGCGGGGACTTCTCCAGCGCCAGAGCGATGCCGCGCGCGACGTCCTCGACGTAGGCGTAGTTCCACCGCCGGGTGGGCAGCCCGATGAGAGCGGGCAGGCGGCCGCGGATGAGGTCCAGGATGTGGCGCACGACGATGTTGCCCTCGGTCAGCTCCCCCGGTCCGTAGATGACGCCGGGGTAGACGACGGTGAGCGGCAGGCCGGCCGCGATGGCCCTTCGCGCCAGACGGTCGGAGAGGGTCTTGGTGCGCTCGTAGTCGTTGATCCAGACCCGGTCGCCCGCCTCGGCGGTCTCGTCGAGCACGCCGCCCGGCCCGCGCTCGGTGGGCCCGAGGGCCATGAAGCTCGAAACGTAGAGCAGCCGCTCCACCGACCCCGAGGCCTCGGCGGCGGCCAGGACGTTCTTGAGGCCGCCGACGTTGACGCGGTCGAAGTGCTCGCGGGGCGCCAGGATCTTGACCAGCGCCGCGGCATGGATCACGCCGTCGCACCCCGCGACGGTCCGGCTGAGGCTCAGGCGGTCGGTGACGTCCCCTTCGGCGAGCTCGACGCCGGCCGGGAAGCGTTCGCGCGACGAGCCGCGGCGCACCAGCAGCCGCAACGCGTGCCGGGGAGCGAGCTCGGAGACGATGCGGCGACCGAGGAAGCCGGTGCCGCCGGTGACGAGGATCTTCATGGCGATTTTAGATTTTGGATTTTAGATTTTGGATTGGGAAAAGCCAAGCCCGGACCGGCGCAAGACGAGCAGCCCCTCCCCTGGCTCGGCAATCCAAAATCCGAAATCTAAAATCCAAAATCGCTCCACAGGTCGGCCAGCGCTTCGTCCAGGCAACGCCGGGGCTGCCATCCGAGGGCTTCGATACGGCGCGCGTCGCCCACCAGCAGGGGGAGGTCGTTCTGGCGGAAGAGCTCGGGATCGATCTCCACCGGCACGGAGACGCCGGAGATCACCATCAGGCGCTCCAGGGCCTCGCGGATCGACACGGCTTTGCCGCTCGCGACGTTGTAGATGCCGCCGGGAGCCCCCTTCTCCGCCAGGAGCCGGTAGGCTTCGGCCCCGTCCTCGACGTGCACGAAGTCGCGCCGGGCCTCGAGATTGCCCACCTTGAGGACGGGCTCCCGCTGGCCGCGGGCGATCTCGGCGAGCTGCGCCGCGAAGGAGGGCAGGGCGAAGGAACGCGCTTGTCCCGCGCCGATCATGTTGAAAGAACGGGCCACCACGGCGCCGCGCGCGAGGGCCAGCCGCTCCGCCGCCGCCTTGGTGAGGGCGTAAGGGCTCTGCGGGTAGACGGGCCGGTCTTCGGAGATCGGCTGCTCCTCCGCCGGCACCGCGCCGTAGACCTCGGCGCTCGACGCGATCACCACCGGCCTGCCGGCCGCCGCGGCGAGCAGGTTCTCGGTGCCGAGCACGTTGACGCGGAAGTAATCGCCCATCCGCTTCCACGACTCTCCGACGTGGGAGAGGCCGGCAAGGTTGACGATCGCATCCGGCGAGGCGGTCCGCACGGCGCGCTCCAGGGCGCCCGCGTCCAGCAGGTCCACTTCCTGGAGCTCGACGCCGTCGAAGGCGGGGAGGATGTCGACGTAGGTGCCGCTCACCCGGTCCCCCCGCGCGAGCAGGTAACGGGCGAGCCGCGAGCCGACGAAGCCGCCGATGCCGGTGATCAGGACGTGCATGCCGGCAGCTACCCCACCCGCTGGCGCTGAGCCAGCCTCTGCCGCCAGTAGTCGAGCAGGTCGCGCACCGTCTGCTCGAAGGGAATCCGCGGCTCCCAGCCGGTGGCGGCCCGGAACTTCGAGCTGTCGCCGATCAGGATCTCGACGTCCGAGGGCCGGAGGCGGTCCGGGTCCACCTCGGTCCTGACCTCGACGGTGGAGAACGACAAGACGAGGTCGAGCATGGCGCGGATGGAGATGCCGCTGCCGGACGCGATGTTGTAGACCTCGCCGGGCTTGGCCTTGGTCACCGCGAGCCAGTAGGCGCGGACCATGTCGCGCACGTCGGTGAAGTCGCGGATGGCCTCGATGTTGCCCACCCGGATCACCGGCTCCTGGAGACCGAGCTCGATCGCCGCCACCTGGCTGCAGAAGTTCGAGGTGACGAAGACGTGACCGCGCCGCGGCCCGGTGTGGTTGAAACCGCGGGTGCGGATGATCCGCATGCCGTAGCTCTGGAAGTATTGGTAGCCGAAGTAGTCCTGGGCCACCTTGGACACCGCGTAGGGCGACAGCGGACGCAGCGGGTTGGTCTCCTTGATCGGCACCTCGGCCGGCAGCACCAGGCCGTACTGCTCGCTGGAGCAGGCGATCTGGATCACCGGGTCGAGCTTCAGGGCGCGCACGGCCTCGAACAGGTTGGTCTGCCCGGTGGCGTTGGTGACGATCGTGTCGTTGGGCGCGTTCCAGCTCGACGGCACGAAGCTCTGGGCCGCGAGGTGGAAGATGTAGTCCGGCCGCGTCACCTCAAGCGCGTGGTGCATCGAGGTGTAGTCCCGCAGGTCGGCCTCGACGAGATGGATCTTCTTGTCGAGGTGCTCCACGTTGTCCATGCGGCTGCGCCAGCGGAAGGTGCCGAAGACCTCCACGCCGGGGTGCTCCGCCAGGATGTACTCCGCCAAATGGGATCCCGCGAAGCCGGTGATACCGGTGATTAAAGCCCTCATTGACTCCTCCCTTTGCTCATCCGGGCCAGCGTCTCGGCCAGCCCCCACTGCCAAGGCTCGACCCGGCGCCCGGCGATCTCCTCGAAGCGCGCCACGTCCAGGACCGACCAGGCCGGACGGGGCGCGGGACGGGGAAACTCCGCCGTCGTAACGGGAACGACCTC
>JBJMGZ010000824.1:0-3041 GCA_045807605.1 Thermoanaerobaculia bacterium
GTCCTCGATCCGCTCGAACACGTCGGCGTACTGGCCGCGGAAAGGGACCTCGATCTCGACGAGCACGGGCACCACTTTCGCGGCCAGGAGCCGGTCGAGGATCTGGCGCAGAGCCGCCTCGCTGCGGGCCGGGGGCACCTGGCGCAGGATGTCGTTGCCCCCGAGCTCGACGATCACCATCCACGGGTCCTGGGCGAGCACGTCCCCGACGCGCGCGAGCCCGTCCTCCGAGGTATCGCCGGGCACGCCCGCGTTGATGACCTCGACGCCCAGCTTCTCAGCGAGCAGCCCCGGATACGGCTGCGCCGGCTCCGCGCCCACGCCTGACGTGATCGAGTCACCGAGACAGACAATCGTACTTCCGGGTGAATCCAGGTTCGGGACATCCGGCCCGCAGCCGGCGAGCAGGAGGAGGAGGGACAGAAGGGGCAGGAGCTTCACGGGCGGGGATTGTACTGGACCGACAAATCCGGGGGGCGCACGCGCGCCCCCCGGACCATTTCAAACTACGCTGCCTTCACTTCCTGGGTCGAGTCTTCCTGGGTCGAGCCATGGGTCTCGGAATCGGCCTTCGGAGCGGGGTTGGGGCCCGGCTTCGCAGGCTTCTTCTTGGCCCGATCGATCTTCGTGCGGACCGGCGGCCGGCGCGGCTGGAGACCGAACTCGGCCAGCTTCTCGGCCTCTTTGCTGTAGTGCATCAGGACGCCGTTGCGCAGGCGGGAGTACATCTGCTTCCCGAGCTCCAGCGCCTCCTCGAGATCGCGGGTCGCCTGCTGCGCCTGACCCTTCAGCGTCTGCTGGCGGTTGAGCGCGGACTGCACCCCCTCCGCGGCCGCGGCGAGGCCGCTGCGGAACTCCTCCGTGCCGGTCAGCTCGGCGGCGTTCGCCTCCGCTCCGGCCAGCATGGCCGCGAAAGACTTCTGGTAATCGGCGATGGACGTGATGTTGCTCATGACTTGTCTCCTTTCTTTTCTCTCGTTCTGGTTTAGCCGATCTTGCCGGCCAGGTTGAAAACGGCTCCGTTGATCCCGCCGGTGCAGCCCTTGGCCGGGTGCCCCTGCAGGGTGATGGTGACCTGCCTGCCCGCGAGGCGGAAGCTCACCGGCTGGTGCCGGATCTCCGCGAGCTTGCAGACGTCGCCCACGAACAGCCGGGCCTCCTTCGCGCTGCGGAAGCTGCGCACGTTCTCGAGCCCGCGCCCGTCCTGCCGCAGCCTCCAGCCGGGCAGCCGGAGCAGGAGCTGCTGGACCCGCTCGGGCTTCAGGCGCATGACGACCTTCATGGCCTCCGGCGCGGGCACCTCCACGGGAACTGCGGGAACGAAGCTCAACGTCTTCTGCGTCTTGTTCATACTGCTTCTCCTTGCGAAACATCCGGGCCTTCGTGGCTCCGGAAGAGTGATTCAAAGCTTCTTGAGGATCGCCATCGGCCGGCGCATCAGGTCCAGCGCGTCCAGGCCGGCCCTCTCCAGATCCCGGCCCTCGCGGGCCGCCTGCCTGAAGTCCTTGAGAGCCAGCACCACCCGCACCTGGTCGAACGAGACCGGCCAGGTCCGGTTCAAGTCGTCGATCAGCTCCTGGATGCGCGACTCCCTCTCCATGGCGATGAACACGCGCGCCAGGTCGAGCGAGCAGAGCGCCGCGTCGAGCAGCCGGCGCTGGATGAAGAGCCGACGCCGGACGCTGTTGAGCCGGCCGACCGCCTCCGGGTGGTCGCCGAGCAGGACCGCCAGCCGCCCTTCCAGCCAGTCGAGCTCCAGGAGCGCCCTCGGATCGGGCACGATGTCGCCGATGCCGGACATCCGGCTGTGCTCCCAGAGCCTGCGTGCCTCACCCGTCTGTCCCTGGGTCGCAAGGCACAAGGCCAGACCCAGGCCGCAACGCGCCGTCCAGGCCGGAGGACACTCGGGAGAGAGCAGGGCGCGGGCCTGGACGAAGAACCGGCTTGCCCGCTCCGCGTCGTCCTCCCCCAGCGCGAGGAAACCGAGCCGGCAGAGGCATGCGCTCTCGGCCCGGGCATCCCTCTCTTCGCGGAGCAGCTCCACGGCGCGCCCCAGCAGGGCCGCGGCCTCCTCGCGGTGCCCCTGCTCCTCTCGCAGGCACGCGAGCCTCTGGCAGTAGAAGGCGCGCTCGGCCGCGCCCGCCGGGCCCGCGAGCACCGACATCGCCTTCTCGAAGCAGACCTCCGCGCCGTGCAGGTCCCGCATCAACCGGCAGGCGTTCGCGCGCAGCGTCCAGGCGCGGAGCAGGATCGCATCCGCCTGCGGGAGCAACTCCCCCGCGTACGGCTGGGCCGCGATCATCCTCGCCGCCTCGGCCAGCTCGTCGGCCTTGGCGGGCGAGACCTCCTCGAAGCGCTCGCTCTCCGCGATCAGCAGCCCGGCCAGTGCAAGACACCGGAACCGATCCTCGCGGACTGCCTCGAAGCGCTGGCTTGCGGGCCTGTCCAGCAGCTCGTTCATCCTCTGCCGGAGCTCGATCCCTGACCCTCTTGCACCTCGATCCAACCTTTCGACAGCAGATCGTTCAGTCATGACAATCTCCTTGCGTTCAGAAGAACAACCACAGCTCTGAGCCATGATGGCCACACTCGATGGCCGTCAGCCAGCATTCCTTTCGCCATACTATACGACTGGTCCGCAGAAAGCGTCTAGTCCTTCTTTCAACCTCGGATTTGTGAGTCGGGAGATGTAGAATGCAGCAATGGCGGACGCCGCCAAGATACGCTTTGGCGGTGTGAAGCGGTTTCGGTGGCTACAGCTCTAGGTCTTCTTCGGCTTCCGTCGCCGGGCCGCTTCCGCCTTGAGAATCCTGTGGGCATCGAGGAGGGCCTCGATGAAGCCGGCCAGGTTGCGGCGCTGTTCCACGGGAAGGGCTTTGACGAGCGGCAGAAGGTTGTCGAGCCGGGCGTCTTCGGCGGTGCTCTCTTCTCTCCGTGGTTTCATGGCGGGTACGTTAGCGGGGAGCGCAAGGGCTGGTGTGAATCGGGATGAAGATTCCTTGGGGTATGGCCGAAAGGTCCTTTTTTTCGGGGGCCCTTGA
>JBJMGZ010000825.1:0-3289 GCA_045807605.1 Thermoanaerobaculia bacterium
GACGCGATCCAGGCTGCCGCGAAGAGCGGCGTGGCAGCGAGCTGTCCGAGCAGCACGCCGGCCGCGTGCCTGGGCCTTCTCCAGAGCGCCACGGCCAGCGCCGGACCCAGCAGCAGGTTCTCGACGAAGAAGGCCGCGGCCAGGGTGATCGAGGCGCCCGCCGCGAGCGAGCGGGGGAGCGACGGCCGTTCCAGGTAGCCGAGAGCAAGCCAGGCCGCTCCGACCACCGCGGGCATCTGGACCATGTAGGCCTCGTCCATCACCCAGAGCCGGGCGAAGGCCGAGCTGAACGCCAGCCAGGCGGTCGCGTGGTTCGCGGCGAGCCGGCCCGGAGCGAGGCGTCGAGCCACGCCGAAGCGGAAGAGGCCGGCGGCGAGCGATCCGGCCAGGATGCTGAGCCGCCGCAGGTGATCGACCTGCTCCGCGCGGGAGCTGGCATCGGCAAGGCTCATCCACCAGGCGCCGAGCGGCTCGACCAGGAGGTGGTTGGGGTTCCAGCGGGAGAAGCCGGCGGCGAGGTTGTGGCTCTGACCCAGACCGTCCGGCGAGACGTGACCGATGGGGAGGAGAAGGAGGACGAGCGCGGAGAGAAACGACCAGCAGAGCGCGTCGCGCAGGTCGGGAGATACCGGGGGGCTCATTCCCGGAGGAAGAACGCCAGCTCCTCCAGGTTGATCCGGAGGTCCACGTTCTTGAGCAGGACGTCGGGCCGGCGCTTGACGCGCACGGGTGCGAAGTTGAGCACGCCCTTGACCCCGGCGTCGGCGAGCGCCTCGTAGTTCTCTTGCGCGGCCTCGGCAGGCACGGCCAGGACGCCGATCTCCGCGCCGCTCTCGCGCACCACCTGGGCCAGCTCCGACGTGTGGCGGACGCGGAAGCCCCCGATCTGCCGCCCGACCTTGCCGGGATCGTTGTCGACGCCGGCCACCACCCGGAACGCGCCGTAGTTGAAGCCGAGATACTGCGCGAGCGCGGTGCCCAGGTTGCCCATGCCGACGATCACCAGGGTGTGCTGGCGGTCGAGGCCGAGGAGCGAGTTGAGATGGTCCGCCAGCTCGTCGACGTCGTAGCCGACGCCGCGGATGCCGAACTCGCCGAACTGCGCGAGGTCCTTGCGGATCTGGGTGGCGGAGAGGTGGTAGCGCTGCGCCAGCTCCTGCGAGGAGACGCGCTTGATCCCCTGCTCCTGCAGGTGCCGGAGGCTGCGCAGGTAGAACGACAGCCGGTTGAGGGTCAACGGAGAGACCTCCTCCGCCGGCCCCATCACCTCGCGGTTGCTTCGATCAGCCACTGCACCAATCCCCAGGGCCAGATACCGAGCGCCAGCGTGCCCAGAGCCGCCACCACCGCCGCGGTCCGGCCCCAGACGTCGAGCAGCAGTCCCTCGGGCTGGCGCTCCTCTGCCTTCATGTAGAGGTAGTACACCACTCGCAGGTAGTAGAAGACGCCGACCAGGCTGGCCAGCACGCCCAGCACGGCGAGGCCGACGAGACCGTCGCCCACGGCGTTGAGAAACACCAGGTACTTGCCGAAGAAGCCCACGGTGGGCGGGATGCCGCCCAGCGACAGCATGCAGATCGCGAGGCACGCGGAGAGCAGCGGGTAGCGGTAGCCCTGGCCCGCGAGATCCGAGATCAGGTGCTGCTCGCCCGGCCGGCCGTAGAGCATGGCCACCACCGTGAACGCCCCCGCATTCATCAGCACGTAGGCCAGCAGGTAGACGATCACCGGCATGAGCGAGCCGCGGTCCCGATTGGGGTCGATAACCACGAGCGCGAGCAGCAGGTAGCCCATGTGCGCGATGCCGGAGTAGGCGAGCATCCGCTTGATGTCGCGCTGCGCGAGCGCCAGGAGGTTGCCGACCAGCATCGACAGCACCGCGAGCGCGCCGATCACGACCGTCCACTTCTCGATCGCCGCGGGCACGCCGCCGCGCACCACCGCGTCGAGCAGGCGGTAGAGCACCAGCGCGCTCGCCACCTTCGGCGCCACCGAAAGGAAGGCCACGAACGGCGTGGGCGCGCCTTGATACGTATCCGGCGACCAGGCGTGGAACGGCACCACGCTCATCTTGAACGCGAAGCCCGCGACCAGCAGCAGGAGACCGAGGCTCGCGCCGATCGGGATGCCGTGGGCGCCGGCCAGCTTCGGGCCGATCTCGGCGAGGTGCGTTTCGCCCGTGGCGCCATAGAGGAGAGCGATGCCGTAGAGCACGAAGGAGCTCACGAAGGCGCCCATCAGGAAGTACTTGATCGCGGCCTCGCTCGCGATCGCGATGCGGCGGTGGAACGCCGCGAGCGAGTAGAGGCAGAACGAGAACAGCTCCAGCGACAGGAAGATCGTCAGCAGCTCGGTGCCGCGGAGCATCAGCAGCAGGCCGGCCGCGCACCAGAGGAGAAGCGCGTGGTACTCGCCGGCGAGGATGCCCTCGCGCCGCAGATAACCTTGCGAAGCGAGCAGGCAGAGGCCGGTCGCGAGCAGGATGACCAGCGACAGCGCGTAGGTGGGACCGCTCGTCTCCAGCAACCCGCGCCAGGTCAGGAACGAAGAGCCGGGAGCGGTGCGCCAGGCCACGGACGCGCCCCAGGCCGCGGCGATCACCGCGATCACGGCGAGCGGCGTGAACGAGCGGCGCAGCCGGGGAGCGATGGCGTCGAGCAGCAGGATCGCGATGCCCGAGCCGCAGAGGATCATCTCCGGCAGCAGGCTCATCAGGTCGGCGCGCGTCATCGTCCGGCCTCCGAAATCATCAGGGTAGGCCGGAGCGTCGCCTCCGCGACCTCGGGCCTGTCGACGCCCGCGTTGAATTCGGTCAGCGTCCGGGCCAGGGCCTCGCGGCTCGGCTTCAGAAAGGTTTCCGGCGCCACGCCGATCCAGAGCATGAACACGCAGAGCGGCACCAGAGCGGCGAGCTCTCTGAACGAAAGATCGCGCAGCTCGCGGTTCTCGTCCTTCGTGAGAGGGCCCCAGATCGTGAGCTGGATCATCTTGAGCAGGTAGACGGCGGCGAGCACCACGCCGAACGTCGCCACCACCGCGGGCCAGCCCAGCGTGCGGAAGGCGCCCGAGAGGATCAGGAACTCGCCCACGAAACCGTTCAAGGCCGGCAGGCCGACCGAGGCGAGGCTCGCGAAGACCAGGAAGAAGGCGAAGACCGGCACCACCTTCGCGAGCCCGCCGAACTCCGAGAACTTCTTCGTGTGCCGGCGGTCGTAGAGCATGCCCACGAGGAGGAAGAGCGCGCCGGTCGAGAGACCGTGGTTGACCATCTGGAGGAGCGAGCCTTCCC
>JBJMGZ010000826.1:0-3697 GCA_045807605.1 Thermoanaerobaculia bacterium
GGGCCGCGCAGCCCTTCGCGCTCCCAGTCCACCCCGTCCGCCGTGACCTCGATGCGCTCGAAGGTCTCGACGATGGTGTCGTCGATCCGCTCCACGAGGGCCTCGAACCCGGCTCCCGCGGTGCGGTAGAACTCGGCGAACGGGTCCCTGCCGCCGAGGAGGACGAGGTGGACCTCGTCGCGCACCGCCTGCATCTCGGCGAGGTGATCGCTCCAGCAGCGATCGATCATCACCAGGGTGATCCGGCGCTCGATCTCGCGGAGCAGCCCCTCGCCGTGCGCGGCGGCGAGCTGCGTCCAGCGGGCGGGGCTGCGCTCCGCCAGCAGGCTTTTCGTGCCCCGGCCTTCGAGCACCTCCTGGCGCCAGGCCTGGAGCTCGCCGCGCTGGTGCTCGAGGATCTGCCAGTAGGAGAGCAGCCGCTTGCGGATGTCGCCATGCTGCCCTTCGACGATGCGCTGCACGCGCGCTACCTCGCGCCGGACCGCCGGGTGATCGATGGTGCCAGAAGCCTCCCCGGTCTTGAGTCGCTGGAGCAGCTTTGACGGCAGCAATCTCTCGATGCCGCAGCGCTGGAGCAGGCTGTCCTCCAGGCTGATGACGAACCGGGACGAGCCGGGATCGCCCTGGCGTCCGGCCCGGCCGCGCAACTGGTCGTCGATGCGCCGGCTCTCGTGGCGGTTGGTGCCGAGCACGTAGAGTCCGCCGAGCGCCAGAACCTCCTCTCCCCCCAGCCGGATATCGGTGCCGCGCCCCGCCATGTTCGTGGAGATCGTGACCGCGCCCAGCGCTCCGGCCCCGGCCACGATCGCGGCCTCCTCGGCGTCGTTCTTCGCGTTGAGCACCCGGCAGGGGATCCCCTTCTCGCGAAGGTCGGCGGCGAGGCTCTCCGACTCCTCGACGCTGACCGTGCCCACCAGGATCGGCCGACCCGTGGCATGGGTGGCGGCGATCTCGTCGAACAACGCCCGCCGCTTGGCCTCGCGGGTGGCATGGATCACGTCGGGATGATCGACGCGGATGCACGGCCGGTTCGGCGGCACCTCCACTACTTCGAGGTTGTAGATCTCCGCCAACTCGGCGGCGGCGGGCCTCGCCGTGCCGGTCATGCCGCAGAGCCGCGGGTACTTCCGCAGGAAGTGCTGGACGGTGATCGAGCCGAAGATCTTTCCTTCCGGCTGCCAGCGCAGCCCCTCCTTGGCCTCCAGCGCGGCCTGCAGGCCGTCGGGCCACTGCCGGTTCTCGGCCACCCGGCCGGTCAGCTCGTCGACCAGCTCGATGCGGCCGTCGCGGACGATGTAGTCCACGTCGCGCTTGAGCAGGGCCTCGGCGTGCAGCGCGTTGCGCAGCTCGGCCTGCAGCTTGACATTGCCGGGGGTATCCCCTTCGAAAAGGTTTCCGGAGCCCAGCAGCTTCTCCGCCCGGTGCATGCCGCGGTCGGTCAGGAAGACGTTGTACGCGTACTCGTCGGTATCGTAGTCGGCTCCCCGCTCCATCCGGCGGGCGATGCCGGCCAGGCGCCCGAGGTCGACGCCGATCTCGTAGAGCGTGCCGGCAATGACCAGCGGGATCCGCGCCTCGTCGATCAGGAGCGAATCGGCCTCGTCCACCAGTCCCAGATGAAAGGGCCGGTGCACCTGACCCGAAGGATCGAGGCAGAGGCCGTCGCGCAGGAGGTCGAAGCCGGCCTCCTTGACCGTGAGGTAGGTGACGTCGCAGCGGTAGGCCCGGTGCCGCTCCGCGGTGGAGAGCCCCTCCTGGATGCAGCCGACCGTGAGCCCGAGCCGCTCGTAGACGGGTCCCATCCACCCGGCGTCGCGGCGCGCCAGGTAGTCGTTGTAGGTGAGGACATGCACGCCGCGGCCGGTCAGGGCGTTCAAGGCCACGGGAGCGACGGCCGCGAGCGTCTTGCCCTCGCCGGTCTGCATCTCGACCAGCTTTCCCTGGTGGAGCGCGATGCCGGCGAGCATCTGGACATCGTAGGGGCGCTCGCCCAGCATCCGGCGGGCAATCTCGCGCACCAGGGCGAAGACGTCCGGGAGCTCCGCCTGTCCCTTGAGGCATGCCGCGCGCTCGCGCAGCTCCCCGTCCGAGGCCTGGACCAGCTCCACTTCGCGGGCGTTGATGGCTTCCAGCATGGCGTTACCCGTAAGTCTATCCGACCCGGAAACCACCCGCTAGCCTTACAACCAATATCCATGATATGGTTCACCCATATGAAGACGACGGTCGAGATCGCCGACGATCTTTTCGGACGTACGCGCGAGGTGGCCCAGCGCGAGGGCACGACGCTGCGTACCCTGATCGAGGAAGGACTGAGGGTCGTGCTGGCGCAGCGAGAGCAGAAGAAATCCGCCTACCGCTGGCCCGACCTGAGCGTCGGAGGGGAAGGGCTCGCCCCCGGGGTCGAAGAAGGCGCCTGGGAACCGTTGCGTGACCGGATCTACGCGGGGCGTGGGGCTTGATCGCGGTTGACACGAACCTGCTGGTCTATGCCCATCGCAGCGACTCGCCCTGGTTCGGCGCGGCGCGCAGCGCCTTGCTCCCCCTGGTCGAGGGCACGGCCACCTGGGCGATTCCCTGGCCCTGCCTGCATGAATTCCTCGCCATCACCACTCATCCCAAGATCTATCGTCCGCCGACCGAGCTGCCGCGCGCCTTGGAGCAGATCGCGGCGCTTGTCGCCTCTCCCGGCCTGATGCTGCTGGGCGAGCCGACCGGCTACTGGCCGGTGCTCCGGCGGCTGCTCGCCGCCGGCCAGGTGACCGGCGCCAAGGTGCACGACGCCCGTATCGCGGCTCTCTGCCTCTGCCACGGCGTGTCCGAGCTCTGGTCAGCCGACCGTGATTTCACGCGCTTCCCGGAGCTGAAAACGCGCAATCCGCTGATCTCCTGAATGGACAGGCTGCCGGACTTCCGGTTGTTGTCCTCGAGGTCGTCCTTCGTCCTTTCCTCCCCTTTCGGGTGGTGAACCCTTCCGCGGGCGCAGGCTCAGCCTGGGTCGCGCTCTCCAAGCAAGGCGCGCAAGCGGGCCAACTCGGCTTCAGCCTGCTCAGCCCGTCGGCGTTCCGCTTCGGCCCGCTGTCGCTCGGCTTCGGCTCTCTGCCATTCCGCATCGGCTCTCTGGCTCTGAGCCTCTTTCTGCTCCCGCTCGGCTTCCTCTCTTGTCGATACCAGGCTGCCGTCGGTTCGGAACAGGCGGACCCAATCCGCCTTCTTCCTGTTCCAGACACCGTGCCAGAGACCGAGGAACACGCCGAGCTGCTCGCTCCAGAGCCGGCCCTGGGCGTCGGGGACCAGGGGCCGGTAGATCCCCGGCGCCGCCAGGCGGAAACCCTCCAGCTTCCGGCGCTTGGGGTCGTAGAGGAAGTACTCCGACGTGCCGAAGACCCGGGCGTAGAGATCCTTCTTGACCGTGCGGTCGTTCCTGGCGGTTTTGGGGGAGAGCAGCTCGAGGATGAAGTCCGGCAACCGGTCGTCCTCCTCCCACGCGATCCAGGCCTCGCGCTCCCGCGTGGGATCGACCCCACCCACCCAGAAGATGTCCGGGCCGCGGAAGGCCCGTTTCTTCCCGCCCTGCTCCTCCTCCCGCGCCACCTCACCCGCCTGCTCGACGGAGTAGTACACGAAGTTGTTGCCGCCGACGTAGAAGTCGGTCCGTCCCTGCTCCTCCATGGCTTGGGGGACCAGGTCGAGGGCC
>JBJMGZ010000827.1:0-3943 GCA_045807605.1 Thermoanaerobaculia bacterium
TATCACCTGTCGAATGCCCATTTCTTCCCGCTCAACCCGGGCAGCGAGTCGCTGGTGCTCACCTACAGCGCCCGGGTGCGGAAGTAGTGATATTCTGCGGGCATGGCCGTCGATCCTGAGCTGTTGGAAATTCTCGTCTGCCCGAAGTCCAAGGGCGAGCTGGAGCTGGTCGATCTTCCCAAGGAGATCCGGGCCAGCCTGGTGGAGAAGTACCGCGAGCACTTCCGCGACGAGGAGCCCGTGGTCGAGCAGGGGCTCTACTGCGCGGCATCCGGGCTGGTCTACCCGATCGTCTCGGACATCCCGATCATGCTGATCGAGGAGGCGCTGCCCGCCTCCGCCGTGGGCCGCCCGGGCGAACCCGTCGCCAGCGCCTAGCCCGCCGGTGTCCGTCTCCGAGGTGCGCTCCGACGGAAGAGACCGGCCGACCCGTCTCCAGAGGGCGGGCTCGTGGCTCTTCTCGGGCCACCTGCTGGCCGTCTTCAGCATCGCGGCCTCGAACATCCTCCTCGGCCTCACGGTCCTGACCGCTCCTTTCAGCCTGCGCTTCCGCCGCGGCGACCTGGCCCTCATGGCGCCGCTGCTCGCGCCGCTCGGCGTCTACTCCCTGTGGCTCGTGGGCTCGGCTTTCGCCTCGTTCGATCCGCGCACCAGCCTGGGCGGCCTGCGCGAGCTGTTCACCCTGTCCGCCGTGCTGCTCGCGCCCGGACTGGTGCGTGGCGAGGCGCAGGTGCGGCGGCTGGTGGACGGGCTGACCGCGGCCGCCGCCCTCCTCGCCTGCTTCGGCCTGGCCAGCTACCTCTGGGGCTATGGCGACATCGACCGCCGCATCCGGGGGCCGTTCTCGCACTACATGACCTTCTCCGGCTTCCTGCTGATCTGCGACCTGCTCGTCATGGTCCGGCTGCTGCGGGACCTGCGCGGCTCGGCCGGCAGGTGGGGCTGGCGTTGGGCGGCGCTGGTGGTGATCAATGTCGCTCTGCTCGCCACCTACACGCGCGGCGCCTGGGTGGCGCTGGTGGTCGCCGGGACCGTGCTGATCCTGGTCCGCGCGCCGAAGCTGCTGCTCGCCTACCTGCCGCTCGGCGTGCTGCTGGTGGTGCTCGCGCCCGTCCCCCTGGTGAGCCGCATGCTCTCGATCACGGACCTGCAGGACCCCTCGAACTACGACCGGCTGTGCATGCTGGAGGCGGGGATGACCATGGTGGCCGAGCGCCCGCTGTTCGGGCTCGGCCCCGAGATGGTGGAGCGGCGCTATCCCATCTACCGTGCGCCGACCGCGCCGCGCTTCGAGATCCCCCACCTGCACAACAGCTTCGTGCAGCTCGCGGCCGAGCGCGGCATTCCGGCGCTCCTCGCCTACCTGGGCATGAGCTGGGCGAGCCTGCGCGCCATGTACCGCGGCTATCGGCGGGAGGGGGGGAGCCGCGGCCCGCGCGCCGATCTCTTCCTCGGCGGCCTGCTCGCCCTGCTCGCCTTCAACGTGGCCGGCCTGTTCGAGAACAACTGGGGCGACACCGAGGTCCAGAGGCCGGCGCTCTTCCTGCTGGTGATGCCGTTCTGCCTCATGATGGAGGAAGCGGTGGAGGAGGCTGATATGCTGCCCGACCGGCCGGAAGAAAGGACCTAAAGGACACCAAGGACATCAAGGACACCAAGGACAACGGAACCGTCCTCGAGGTCCTGTAGGTCCTTTGAGTCCTTTTGGTCCTTTTCTTGCACGCGCCGCCGGAAGAGGACAGGGACCCGACTTGCGTCTCGATCACCTTTTGGTCCAGCGGGGGCTTTTCGTCAGCCGGGAACAGGCCCGGCGCGCCGTCATGGCCGGCACCGTCCAGGTGGCCGGCCGGCGCGTGGACAAGCCCGGAACGCCCGTGGGAGAGGACGCAGCCGTCTCCGTGCTCGCCCCGAAAGAGCCGTTCGTCTCCCGCGCCGGGCGCAAGCTGGCCGACGCCCTCGACCATTTCGGAGTCGATCCGGCCGGCCTCGTCTGCCTCGACGTGGGCGCCTCGACCGGCGGCTTCACCGACTGCCTGCTCCAGCGCGGCGCCGCGCGGGTCTATGCCCTCGACGTGGGCTACGGCCAGCTCGACCAGAAGCTGCGCTACGACGACCGGGTGGTGGTGATGGAGCGCGTCAACGCCCGCCACCTGGAACCGGACGCCCTGCCGGAGCCCTCCAGCCTGATCACGATCGACGTCTCGTTCATCTCGCTCGCCAAGGTGGTGCCGGCCCTCTTGCCGCATCTTGCGGCGGGCGGATCGATCCTCGCGCTGATCAAGCCCCAGTTCGAAGCCGGGCGCGGGGTGGTGGGCAAGGGGGGCATCCTGCGCGACGAGGAGGTGCGCCGCCAGGTGGTCGAGGGCTGCGCCGCGGAGCTGGCGGGCCTGGGGCTGGAGATCGCCGGGGTCCACGACTCGGCGGTTCCGGGCATGGGCGGCAACCGGGAGGCGTTCGTCCTCCTGAAGAAGGAAGCGCCGTGAGCCGCCGGCGCAAGTTCCAGCGCATCGGGATCGTGGCCAAGTCGGCGAGCCGCGAGGCCGTCCACACGGCGCACGAGCTGGCCGAATGGCTGCGCCGCCGCGATCTCGAAGTGGCGCTCGACGAGGCGATCCTGCGCGCCCGGGCGAGCGCTCCGGACCTGCCCTTCCGGCCGGGCGAGATCTACGACCTGGTGGTGGTCCTGGGCGGCGACGGCACGCTGCTGTCCGTGGCGCGGAACCTGGCCGGCTCGGTGCCGATCCTCGGAGTCAACCTCGGCAATCTCGGGTTTCTCACCGAGATCAACCGCGGCGAGCTCTATCCCACGATGGTGCAGGTGCTGGCGGGCAAGTTCCGGACGGAGAAGCGCTCGCTCTTCGACGTGGAGCTGCGCCGGGAAGGACACACCGCGCCTCTCCGATACCGGGTGCTCAACGACGCGGTGATCAACAAGAGCGCGCTCGCCCGCATCATCCAGCTCACCCTGCGGATCGACGGCCACCTCGTGGCCCGCTTCCGCGCCGACGGCCTGATCCTGTCGACCCCGACGGGCTCTACGGCGTACAACCTGTCGGCCGGCGGCCCGATCCTCGGCGCCCTGCTCGGCGTCGCCGTGCTCACCCCGATCTGCCCGCACGCGCTGTCGCTGCGGCCCATGGTGGTGCCCGACACCAGCCGCATCGAGGTGACGCTGGAGACGCCGCGCGAGGAGGTCTACCTGACCCTGGACGGCCAGGAGGGCACCTCCATGGGCTACCGGGACGCGGTCACGATCACCCGCAGCAAGGCGTCCGTGAAGCTGATCAAGGTCTCGGAGCGGACGTTCTACGACAACCTGCGCGGCAAGCTCCGGTGGGGGGGACTTCAAGAGGGCGAGGAGCCGCGGTGAGCGACAGGCCTCCCCGGCTCCGCGTGTTGCGCCGGTACTTTAGACGGCATGGCCGGATGCGGCGCTGGGTGGTGCGGCCGTTCATCTGGGGGCTGTTCTTCCTCATCCTGGTGGTCGCCGCGGCCTGGATCTTCCTGGAGAGCGGCTACGCGCACGAGCGCGCCGCGAAGATGGTCATCGCCCGCACCTCCGAGCTCCTGGGGCGCAGGATCCAGGTCGGCCGCATCGACTACAGCCTGATCGACCTCTCGTTCGAGCTCTACGACGTGGTCATCCCCGGCCCGAAGCCGGGCGATCCGGCCTTCGCCGCCATTCCGCTCGCCCGGGTCGAGTTCTCCTGGCGCGACCTGCGCCAGCGGGTGCTCCGCCTGGAGCAGATCGAGGTGGTGCGCCCCCAGGTCTACCTGCGGTTCAACCCCGACGGCACCAGCAACCTGCCGGAGCTGCGCACGCGCAAGGGAGCGACGAGGCGCTTCGAGGTGCAGATCGGCCGCGTGCTGGTGGAGAACGGCACGCTCGATCTGGACGAGATGCGCTTCCCCCTGAATCTGGACGCCAAGGCGGTCTTCGGCC
>JBJMGZ010000828.1:0-6737 GCA_045807605.1 Thermoanaerobaculia bacterium
AGCTCGCCGGCGAGCATCAACGCCCGCCGGACCTCGTCCGCCGGGACCTCCGCCGCGGCGGCCAGGGCCTCGGCCAGGAGGCCGGCGAGCGCTCCCTGGCGCAGCTCTCCGAAAACCAGGCGGGTCAGGAAGCCCTGCTCCTCCGCCGTGGCCCGCGAGAGAAGGCCGGAGAGCAGGCGCGCCCGCTCGGCCGTGGAGCCTGCGCCGGCCACCCCGGCGATGCGGTCGAAGGTCGCGTCCACCTCGCCGATCGTGAGAGCCGGCTCCGCAGCGGCGCTCCCCGGCGAGGCGCCCCGGATCGCGGCCGGGCCGAGCCCGATCCGACCCTGCCGCAGATGGCCGGAGAGCCAGGCCACGGCGGAATCGATCTCCTCGGGTCCGAGACGCCGCAGGAGGTCGGCCAGGGCCGCGGTTTTCTCCCGGCGGGAACGGGTTTCCGAAGTGCGGCGGGAGGTGGTGACGAGGTCGGTCAGGCGCATCAGGCGCTCATGTTACCCTGGCGTCATGAAGCACGACGAGACCACCGGCCTCTTCCTCTCCCTCACGCCTGAGAAGGTGCTCGCGGCCGTGGAAGCCGGAGGGTTGAGCTGCAATCCTGTCTGCTATCCCCTGAACTCCTTCGAGAACCGGGTCTACGAGGTCGAGCTGGCCGACCGCACGCGCGTGGTCGCCAAGTTCTACCGTCCCGGCCGCTGGAGCGAGGAGCAGATCCTGGAGGAGCACCAGTTCCTGGACGATCTCGCGGCCGACGAGCTGCCGGTCTGCACCATGCGCCCGTTTCCCGGCGGCGGCACCCTGCGCCAGATCGAGGGCATCTGGTACGCCCTCTCCGACCGCCGCGGCGGCCGGGCCCCCGACGAGCTCGGCGACGAGACCGCCCGCCGCCTGGGCATGCTCGTCGGGCGGATTCACAACGCGGCCGTCCGCCGCCCGGCCGGGCACCGCCTGCACCTGAACGCGGACACCTACATCCGCGAGAACGTCGACTGGCTCACGGAGCACGAGGTGCTGCCGCGCCACATCCGCACACTCTACTTCGACACGGCTTTCGCGATCGCCGACCTGGCGGACCGGATGATGGAGCGGGTCCCCGTCCACCGCCTGCACGGCGATCTCCATCTCGGCAACATCCTGCTCCGCGACGGCCTCCTGCGCGTCCTGGATTTCGACGACATGGTGATCGGCCCCGCGGTCCAGGACCTCTGGCTCGCCCTCCCCGGCCGCGACGAGTGGACGCTGCGGCAGCGGGAGATCTTCCTGGAGGGTTACGAGCAGTTCCGGGCCTTCGACCGCGCCACACTGGGTCTGATCGAGGCGCTCCGCGGCCTGCGCATCGTCCACTACGCGACCTGGCTCGCCAGGCGCTGGCACGATCCGGCCTTCCCGGCCGCCTGGCCCCAGTTCGGCACGCCGGAGGCCTGGGAACGGGAGACCGAGGACCTGGTGGAGCAGCTCGCGGTCATCCGCGGCGAGCTGGTCCCCGAGGACGGCGCCCCGACGGCCGGGGACGAGCAGCAGAGGGAAGAGGAGCAGGCCGTGCTCACGAACAAGGACTATTTCTTCGACTGGGAGGGGTGACCCTCTTCCTCGCCTGCGTGAGGGAGAGGGAGCCGCGACCCTTCCCTTTCGCCGCGTAAGTCAGCTCTACAGATCCCCGTGTGCTAGCATCCCGCCGCTTTTGCCCTCCCTTTGGAGAAGCCATGGACATCTATGACGACATCCTGGAGACCCTCGGCAACACGCCGCTCGTGCGGCTGGGGCGTTTCTTTCCCGGGCCGGCCACCCTGGCCGCCAAGGTGGAGTACTTCAACCCCGGCGGCAGCGTGAAAGACCGCATCGGCATCGCCATGATCGAGGAGGGCGAGCGCTCGGGCCAGCTCAAGCCGGGCGGCACCATCGTCGAGCCCACCTCGGGCAACACCGGCGTCGGCCTCGCCCTGGCCGCGAACCTGCGCGGCTACAAGCTCGTCTGCACCTGCGCGGACAAGATCCCGAAGGAGAAGATTGCGCTGCTCGAAGCCATGGGCGCCCGCGTGATCACCTGCCCGACCGGCGTGGCGGCGGACGATCCGCGGTCGTATTACAAGGTGGCGGAGCGCATCCGCGACGAGGAGGGGGCCTTCCTGCCGTACCAGTACTACAACCAGGCCAACCCCGAGGCGCACTACCGCTCGACCGGCCCGGAGATCTGGCGCCAGACCGACGGCAAGGTCACCCACTGGGTGGTCGGCGTCGGCACCGGCGGCACGATCAGCGGCGCGGCCAAGTACCTCAAGGAGCAGAACCCCGACGTGCAGGTGATCGGGGTGGACACGGTGGGCAGCGTCTACGCCTACTACTTCGAGCACCGGGAGCTGCCGCCCGAGGAGCAGATCCACCAATACCTGATCGACGGCATCGGCGAGGACTTCATGCCCTCGGCGGTCTGGTGGGACTACATCGACGGCATCGTCACGATCGACGACAAGACCGCCTACCAGGCGACGCTGGAGCTGGCGCAGAAGGAGTCGATCTTCACCGGATCGTCCGGCGGCGCCGCCGCGGCGGGAGCGCGGCAGGTGGCGAGCGGGCTGGGAGAGGACGGACTGGTCGTCACCCTCTTCCCCGACTCGGGCGAGCGCTATCTTTCCAAGCTCAACAAGGAATGGCTGACGGCCAAGGGGTTGCTGGGCTGATGTACATCGCGATGAACCGTTTCCAAGTGAACGCCGGCCGCGAGGAGGTCTTCGAGGAGATCTGGCGGAACCGGGATTCCTATCTCGACCAGGTCCCCGGCTTCAAGGAGTTCCACCTCCTGCGGGGCGAGACCCGCGACGGGATCACGACCTTTCTCTCGCACTCGATCTGGGCCTCGCGCCAGGCTTTCGTCGCCTGGACCGAGTCGGACGCCTTCCGCAAGGCCCACGGCGACGCGCGCTCGCCGCAGGGGACGCTCGCGGGGCATCCGGTGTTCGAGGGGTACGAGGTGGTGCTTTAGCGCTTAGAATCAAGGCAGGAGGTCGTCCTGCATGGATGAGCAGCGGATCGCCGTCGTGACCGGCGGCAATCGCGGAATCGGTCTGGAGATCTGCCGCCAGCTCGCCCGCCTGGGGTTGAAGGTGGTGCTGACGGCACGCGTCGAGGAGAAGGCCCGGGAGGCCGCCGCCGGATTAGAAGGCGACGTGGTTCCATTTCCTCTGGACGTCACGCACCCGGCCGAGCTCGAGCGGCTGGCCGGGTTCCTGGAGCGGGAGCTCGGGGGAGTCGACGTCCTGGTCAACAACGCCGGGGTCTTCCTCGACCGCCACTTCGGCGGCCTGACCGTCCCCCTGGACGCGGTCCACGAGTCCCTGGAGATCAACGTGGTGGGTCCCTGGGCGCTCTCCCAGGCGGTCGTCCCCCTGATGAGGAAGCGGCGCTACGGCCGCATCGTCAACGTGTCGAGCGGCCTGGGCGCCATGTCCGAGATGATGGGCGGCTACGCGAGCTACCGGGTGTCCAAGCTCGCGCTCAACGGCCTGACCCGCATCCTGGCCGACGAGCTGCACGGCACGAACATCCTCGTGAACACCATGTGCCCCGGCTGGGTGCAGACCGAGATGGGAGGAGAGGGCGCGCCGCGGCCGGTGGAGAAGGGCGCGGACACGGCGGTCTGGCTGGCGACGCTCCCGGATGGGGGCCCGACGGGTGGGTTCTTCCGGGACCGGCGGCTGATTCCGTGGTAGGGGACCTCACCCCCTGTCCCCCTCTCCCGTTTCCGCCCCTGCCCCCCGCCGGGAGAGGGGGACAGGGGGTGAGGTCCTACAGCCAGCCCCGATACAGCGCCGGCCGCCTCACTTCCGGACCTTGAACGACCAGGTGAACGTGAACCGGGCCACCACGACGCCGTCGGGGGACGTGCCCACCGTCGGCACCTCGACAGCGGCGGGCTCGCCAGTGGCGATCGTCCGGGCCACGGCCTCGAAGAGACGGGGACCCTCCGTGCAGGTGAAGGTGGTGAGGCCGGTGGCCTTCTTCTCGAAGCTCGCGGTCAGGCCGGTGATGAGCATGGCAACCGGCCGCGGAGCGCTCTCGACCGCGGCCATGGCAAGCGCTCCGGTGGACAGCTCGGCCGCCATGCTGAGCGCCGCGAAGTAGGTCGAACGGAACGGGTTCGTCGACCGCCAGCCGTAGGGCACCGTGGCGACGCAGCGCTCCTCGTTCAGCTCCCGGAGGCGCAGCCCCGCGACCAGCGCCAGCGGCAGCTTCGCGAGGAAGAAGCCGCGCATCAGGAACGGGTTGAGCATCCGGCGGCGGAGCTTCGCGGTGGGCTCGATCATGGCGGGAAATATACCTCACCCCCTGTCCCCCTCTCCCGTCTCCGCCCCGGCCCCCGCCGGGAGAGGGGGGACGTAGCTGAGGCCGTCTTGCCAAGCGAAAAGCGAAAGAAGAACGGTGTGATAGCGTTATCATGCGATATGATCGGAGAACCTGCTGCTCTGAGCCGCGCTCGCCAGTTGCGGAAGGAGATGACCCCGGCCGAGAAGCTTCTGTGGAAGCTTCTGCGCAACCGGAGGCTCCGGAGCTGGAAGTTTCGCCGCCAGAAGGCGATCGGCCACTACATCGCGGACTTCTATTGCCACGAGCTGAAGCTGATCGTGGAGCTGGATGGCGATGTCCACTCGACTCCTCGCCAGTCTGCCCACGACGAGAACCGGGATTTCGACCTGAACTTCCTCGGAATCGAGGTGCTCCGCATCCCGAACCGGCAGCTCTATGAGGATCCGGGATCGGTCCTGAACCGCATCGTCCAACTGAGCGAAGGCAAGATCGCTTCAGCCACGTCCCCCCTCTCCCGGTAGGGGGGCGGGTGGAGACGGGAGAGGGGGACAGGGGGTGAGGTGCCCCGGCCCCGAATCCCCCATTTCCACCCTGCCCCCTGGGAAGTACTCGCTCCACCGCCGGCTGACGGCCGCCGCCGTCTCCTCGTCGCAGAAGAGCTCCCCAGGGAAGCCGGGCTTGAGGCGGGCATCGATCAGGATCGGCGGCTTGTAGGAGAGGTGGTTCCGCACCACGCTCACCTCGCCCGCGTGCAGGTCAGCCGCGGGCTCGAAGCGGGTGAAGGTGGTCCAGAGGAAGTTCATCGGGCTCGCCGCGGCGCGCCGGGGCTCGTCGGTCAGGACCAGCAGCGGCCAGTCCGCGAAGGCGGCGTGCCGGACGATCCGGGTCGCGGCTCCGGGCTCGTCTTGAAAAGAAGGCCCGCCGATCACCAGGCAGCCGGGGCAGAAGACGCGCACGTCCGTGACTCCCGGCGGAATCTCCCCGGAAAACTCGCGCGGCAGCTCCCGCACCGGGTCCCCGAGCCCGAGCCAGACCCCTTTCGAACCTTCGTTCACGGCCGGGCCGGTGTAGTCGAGCGTATCCATCGAGAGGTTCGAGAAGACGTAGAGGTCGGTCTCGGGATGGGTGCGCTCCAGGATGTGGGCGAGCGTCGCCGGAAAATCTTTCAAATCGACGGCGCGGTCGGTGACCAGCAGGAACTTGGTCAGCGAGAGCTGCCCCTCGCCCAGGATGCGGAACGCCGAGGCCATGGCCTCCCGCTTGTAGCGCTCCCGGACCACCGCTCCGGCCAGCGAGTGATAGCCCGTCTCGCCGTAGGACCAGAGCGCCTGCACGCCCGGCATCACCAGCGGGAAGAGCGGCGAGAGCAGGTCCTGCAGGAGATCGCCGATGAAGAAATCCTCCTGGCGCGGCTTGCCCACCACCGTGGCCGGATAGATCGCATCCCGGCGGCGGGCGATCCGGTCCACGTGGAAGACGGGATAGTCGTGCTGGAGAGAGTAGTACCCGTAATGGTCGCCGAACGGCCCTTCCGGACGCCGCTCCCGCGGCGGCACCCGGCCGATCAGAGCGAATTCGGCCCCGGCCACCAGCGGATGCTTTCCCGCCGGAGGGGGATCGACCCGGCGCAGCCGCTCGCCCGCGATGAGCGACGCGAGCATCAGCTCGGGCACGTTCTCCGGCAGCGGCGCGATCGCGGCCAGGATCAGCGCGGGCGGTCCGCCGAGGAACACGGTCACGGGGAGGTCCTCCCCGCGGGCCTCGGCGACCGCGTAGTGGAAGCCGCCCCCCTTGCCGATCTGCCAGTGCATGCCCGTCGTCCGCCGGTCGTGGACGTGGAGACGGTACATCCCCAGGTTGTGCCCCTTGCCGTCCGGATGCTCCGTGTAGACCAGCGGCAGGGTGACGAACGGGCCGCCGTCCTCCGGCCAGGTGGTGAGCACGGGCAGCCGGTCGAGGCGGACGTCGTCGGTCATGATCTCGGTCACCGGACCCGAGCGCCGCTTCGAAAGCCCGATCCGCAGCGCCTCGCCGGCGAGGTCGCGGGCGCCCCAGAGCTTGCCCGGCGTGGGCGGAAGCAGCGACTCCGCGAGCTGGACGAGCCGCCGGATCAGCCGCGAGGGGCGGGCTCCGAAGGCCAGCTCGGCCCGCCGCCCCGTTCCGAAGAGGTTCGTGACCAGGGGGAAGTCCGAGCCCTTGACGTTGGTGAAGAGCAGCGCCGGCCCGCCCGCGGCGATCACCCGGCGATGGATCTCCGCGACCTCGAGCCGCGCATCGACCGGGGCCTCGATCACGGCGAGGTCGTTCTCGCGGCGGAGGCGGTCGAGAAAGGCGCGGAGATCGGGGAAGGTCGGCTCGGGCATGGCGGGTGGAGTCTAAACCAGAGCCCCGATCCTATCGTCCTTGGCGTCCTTTCCGTCCTCTGGGCCCGCCACTGC
>JBJMGZ010000829.1:0-4092 GCA_045807605.1 Thermoanaerobaculia bacterium
AGCCGAACAGGCGCAGGGTCCGTTTGCGGTCGCGCAGGATCGGATCGAAGGGGCTGAGCAGCCGGATGCGGGACGGCGCCGGCGGGAGCGCGGCGGCCCGCTCCTCCCAGTCGGGCACGGCCCAGGCGTTGCGCGCCGAGCCGTCGACCGCTTCCACCCGCACGGCCGCGATGCCTTTTGCCCGGGCGCACCAGGCTTTCACGTCCTCCAGCGGGACCGCGCGCCAGAAGCCGGCGATCTCGTCCGCGGTGGCTACGCCGAGGCGGTCGAGGGCCGTCCGGCAGGCCCATTCGAGGTGCTCTTCGGGGTCGGGCTGCGGCGCGGCGTGGGCCTCGGGGAGCACGCGCTCGGCGAGGTCGTAGATCTTGTGGAAGTTGACCCGGCCGGCGATCGCCGCCTCGCCGCTGCGCCAGAGGTATTCCAGGATGGCTTTCTCCGGCTTCCAGCCCCACCAGGTGCGGTCGACGGAGTCGTCGCGGGTGTCCTCGAAGTCGCGGGTCATGAGCGGTCCCTCGCGGGCGAGGCGCTCGCGGACCTCGGCGATGAACCGTTGCGGGTCGGGGCCGACGCGCTCCCGCCACCAGGGGTGCTCCAGCGCCTTCCTGCGGTAGCGCTCGAAGCGGAACCGCCAGTGCGGGTACCAGCGGGTGGGGATGGCCGAGGCATCGTGCGTCCAGTGCTCGAAGAGGAGCCGGTCGCGCTCCAGCAGGCGGTCGAGCTGCTTCGGCCGGTAGCCCTGGAGGCGGGCGGCCAGGGTCAGGTGGTGCGCCCGCTCGAGGACGTTGATGGAGTCGATCTGCACGAACCCCATGCGCTCGACGAGGTCATAGATCCGGCCGGCCGTGACCCGGCCGCGCGGATCGTCGAGGAGCCCCTGCGCGCCGAGCAGCAGCCGGCGGGCCGTGAGGGCGGGGATGAGCGGGAGGGCGGTGGGCACGGGGCGTAAGTATAGCGGGAAGGGGTACGGAGACATCAAGTAGGGGCGGGGCTTGCCCCCGCCCGGGAGGGGGTAAACCCCTCCCCTACATCTTTGAGGAGAGTCCTTTTTGCGTTTGTGCACGTAAAATCTACCCGCCCGCCGGCTCCCAGCCTTCGAACCGCAGCTCCGGGTTCTTGCGCGCCCGGAAGAGATAGGCGGCGACCTGCCGGACCATCCCGGGGGTGGCCTGCTCGAGCTCGGTCGCGCGGTGGAAGGCGATCAGGGCGGCCATGGCCTCGCGGTGGATGTCCTGGGCGAGCAGCACCGGCAGAGCCTCCTCGGCGAGGCGGCGGACCTCCTGGGTGCGCCCCTGCTCCAGGTAGAGGGCCGCGAGGTCGAGCGTGACGATCGAGGCGTCGTAGCCCAGCCGCTGCTCCACGAAGGCGGCGCGGAGCTCGTGAAGCTTCCTCTCCGCCTCCTCGCGGCGCCCGAGCCCCATGGCGATCCTTGCCTCCAGCCAGCCGAGCCGCAGGCGGGTCCAGGGGTCGGAGAACCCGTCGTAGAGATGGCGGATGCCGTCCAGGTGGCTCTGGGCCTCCCCGGCCCGGCCGCAGTCGGCCAGGCACCAGGCGATGTTGTGGTTCGCCATGAGGACGAGCCGGGGCTCCTGCCCGCCGCGGACCAGATCCAGGCCGCGGCAGATCCAGTCGAGGCCCTGCTCGGGCTGGCCCGCGTAGGCGAGGAAGAGACCCTTGGAGATCAGCGCGCGCCCCTGCCGGTGGACGTCCCGGACGTCGTCGTAGATGTCGATGACCACGTCGAGGAGCCCGGCGGCCTGTTCGAGATATCCCTGGTCGCCGAGCAGGGAGGCCTTGAGGTCGAGGATCCTCGCCTCTTCGAGCGGATCGGCGGAGCCCTCCTCGGAGAAGCGCTCGGCGAGCGCGATGGCCTCCTCCGCGCCCTGGAGGTCCGAGCCGAGGCGGCGGGCATTGCCGAGGTAGGCCCAGGCCCGCGCCCGGAAGTCCTGCACCACGGAGCGGCCATAGAGGATGGCGTCCAGGCGGTCGGCCGCCTGCACGGCCAGATCCGCCAGCTCGCGCGCCCGGGCAGGATCCTGAAACCCCTCGGCGAAGCTGCGCTCGATCAGCAGCTCGCAGACCGCGATCGTCTGGAAGCGCCGGCACCGGAGCAGGTCCTCCCGCTCGCCGGGCGCGGCGGTCAGGAGCTCCTCCACGAGCCCGGGCGCGGCGTCCCGCTCCCGGTTGATGAGCGCCAGGCGGTGCTCGAGCCTGGCGAGCAGGCGGCTCCAGATCCGGTCCTCCTCGGTATTGCCTCCGGAGGCGCCCGGGGTCTGGCCAGGCGCCGCGGGTTGAAGCTGCCAGAGCAGGTCGTCCACCTTGCGCTGGCACACGGGGCAGCCCGAGCGCAGGTGGTCCTCGATCCACTGGGCCTGCTCGGCGGAAATCGCGCCGCGGGAGAACCTCTCCAGCGTGTCGCGGTCGGGATGACGGGCTTCTGGCATGAGGGTTCCTCGTCCGGATTCTAGATGGCTCCTATAAGTAAGTTGCTTCAAGGGCAAAAAAAAGGACATCGAATTGAGCCGATCTTCTCCCTCTCCCCCTGGGCCGACTGGGCCGAGGGGGAGAGGGAGAGGAAGCAGCCCGGGTCAGCCCGGTCCGCCGTTCGGGTCCATGCCTCCCCGGGAGAGCTCGAACAGGCGGTGCAGAGCCCGGTGAAAGCTGCCGAGAAGCCCGCGGGTGTGATGGGTGACCTCGCCGAAGCCTTCCCAGGCCTGCGCTGGCGGGGGCGCGAGCGCGACCAGGCCGGCAAAAGCGACGGCGACCGCGATTCTCCTGATGCTCTGAGACATGAAAAACCTCCCTCGCGAGCGGGCCATCCGGGGGAGCCACCGCGGCTGCCGGTGCCCGGCTCTATTCAAAAGGTGTCGGAGCACGCTTCCAAGTAGACTGAAAATTCTAAAACAGGATCGCCGATGGAGCTGGTCTCTATCTTGCAACCATGTCCCCCCGAGCGAGGCGAAGACGACCGAGTGTTGAATAAGAGTTTCTGGATCGCAGGCTTCGAGTGCTCCTGCCATAGACGAGGTGACGGCAGGAGGCTCGATCTTCTGGCGGCTACCCGGCATGACCAGTTCGCCCTGGCCGACTATGCGCGGCTGCGGCAGGCGGGGTTCGGGACCGCGCGGGACGGGGTGCGCTGGCACCTCGTGGAGCGCTCGCCGGGCCGCTACGAATTCGGCAGCCTGCTCCCGATGGTGCGCTCGGCGCGCCGGGCGGGCATCCAGGTCATCTGGGACCTCTGCCACTACGGCTGGCCCGAGGGGCTCGACATCTTCGGCGCCGACTTCGTGGACCGGTTCGCCGAGTATGCCCGCGCGGTGGCCCGGGTGGTTCAGGCGGAGACGGACGAGCCCGCGGCTTGGTGCCCGATCAACGAGATCTCCTTCTGGTCCTGGGCGGGCGGCGACGTGGCGTACCTGAACCCGTTCGCCACCGGCCGCGGCTTCGAGCTCAAGGTGCAGCTCGTGCGGGCGAGCCTGGCCGCCATCGACGCCATCTGGAGCGTGGACCCGCGGGCGCGGATCCTCCATGCCGAGCCGGCCATCCACATCGTGCGCAACCCGGCACGAGGGGCGCGCAAGGACGCGGAGGGGCACCGGCTGGCGCAGTTCCAGGCCTGCGACATGCTGGCCGGCCGGCTCTGGCCGCAGCTCGGGGGCGACGAGCGCTACCTGGACGTGGTGGGCCTGAACTACTACCCGAGCAACCAGTGGGTGCTCGACGGGCCGATGATCGGGCGGGACGATCCGCGATACCGACCCTTCCGCCAGATCCTGGCGGAGGTCTGGGAGCGCTACGGCCGGCCGCTGATCGTGTCCGAGACCGGAGCGCCGGGAAGAGACCGCGCTTCCTGGCTGCGCTACGTGGCGGAGGAGGTGCGCGCGGCCCGGAGCGCGCGCGTGCCGGTCGAGGGGATCTGCCTCTACCCGATCCTGGACTACCCCGGCTGGGACGACGACCGCCACTGCGAGACCGGCCTCTGGGGCCCCGCGAGACCCGACGGGCACCGCGAGCCCTGCTCCGACCTCGCCTCCGAGCTGGAGCGCCAGGAACGACTGATGCGGCACCTGCCGCCGACCGTGGACCGTAATT
>JBJMGZ010000830.1:0-5015 GCA_045807605.1 Thermoanaerobaculia bacterium
AAGGTCGGCCATCCCGCCTTCGCGGTGGAAGCCCGATACGTCGACCCCTTCCTGGCGCGCCACCCCGAGATCCGCATCGTGGACATGTCCCGCGGCATGGACCTCGATGCCGGCGATCCGCACGTCTGGGTGGCGCCGCGGACCGTGGCGGTCGCGGCCCGCAACATTGCCGCCGCCCTGTCCGGGATCGATCCTCCGCACGCCTCCGAGTACACGGCCAACCTGGCGAGCTTTCTCCAGGAGATCGACCGCCTGGACCGGGAGATCCGCGCTCGCCTGGCCCCGCTGGATGCTGGCCGGCGGGCGTTCCTGGTCTACCACCCGTCCTGGGGCTACTTCGCCCGCCAGTACGGGCTGGAGCAGATCGCGATCGAGGCCGAGGGCAAGGAGCCCGGCGCGCGCCGCCTGATCGGCGTCATCGAGCGCGCGAGGGGGCAACGGGCGGAGGTCGTGCTCGTCCCCTGGCCCCGGAAGAGCGCGCAGGTGCTCGCCGAGGCGATCGGCGGCCGGGTCGTGACCGCCGATCCGCAGTCCGCGGACTGGGAAGCTACGCTGCTCCGCATGGCCGGAGCACTGGGAGGGAATTCATGATGGAGGAAAAAACCGAGCCGCAGCTCCAGGTCCGGGGCCTCACCTTCGGCTACGGCCGGGAGCTGGTGCTCGACCACGTGGACCTGGACATCCACGAGCGCGACTTCCTCGCCGTGATCGGTCCCAACGGCGGCGGCAAGACCACGCTGATCAAGGCGATCCTCGGCCTGCTCCGTCCCTGGTCGGGCGAGGTGGTCTCGCGCATTCCCCGCGGCCACATGGGTTACGTGCCGCTGTTCTCGACCTTCGACCGCAGCTTTCCCCTGAGGGTGCGCGACGTGGTGCTTATGGGCAAGCTCGGTCGCCGCGGCCTGCTCCGGCGCTACACGCGGGAGGACCGGGACGACGTGGAGCGCATCCTGGAGCGCCTGAAGCTCGTGGACGTGGCCCGCTCCCACGTCGCCGAGGTCTCGGGCGGCCAGCTCCAGCGCGTGCTCATCGCGCGCGCCCTGGCCGGCGAGCCCGCGATCCTCTTCCTCGACGAGCCCACGGCCTCGATCGACGCCGAATCGCGGGAGGTGCTGCGCGAGATCCTGGAGGAGCTCAACCAGCGCATCCCGGTCGTGGTGGTCACCCACGACGTGACCTCCATCTCCCCCATGGTGCAGCGCATCGCCTGCATCAACCGGCGGCTCTTCTACCACGGCCCGGAGCTCGACCAGGACGTGCTCGAAGAGGTCTACGGCTGCCCGGTGGAGCTCGTGGCGCACGGGGTGCCGCACCGGGTGCTCCATCACCACCACTGACATGCCCTCGTTCCTCGACGCCCTCTCCTACGAGTTCGTGCGCAACGCCCTGATGGCCGGGGTGATCGCGAGCGTCCTGTGCGGCGTGGTCGGCACCTTCGTCGTGGTCAAAAGGCTGGCCTTCCTGAGCGACGGCCTCAGCCACGCGGCGTTCGGAGGCATGGGGGTCTGCTACTTCCTGAACCTCGATCCGCTGATCGGCGCGGTCGCGCTGTCGCTGGCGGCAGCGATCGGCCTGGGATCGGTGAACAGCGAGACGGTGCGCTCCTACGACACCTTCATCGGCGTGCTCTGGGCGGTGGGCATGGCGGTGGGGATCGTCTTCCTCTACCTGTCGCCGGGCTACGCCCCGAACCTGATGACCTATCTGTTCGGCAACATCCTGCTGGTCTCGCAGCGGGACATCGTGCTGATCCTGGTCTTCGCAATCGTCGTGCTGGGCATCCTGGGTCTGTTCTTCCAGGGGATCGTGGCGGTCGCGTTCGACGAGGTCTTCGCGCGGGTGCAGGGGGTGCGGGTGCGGCTCCTGATGACGCTGCTGCTGACCATGATCGCGCTCACGGTCGTGGTGCTGATCCAGGTGGTGGGGATCATCCTGGTGGTGGCGCTGCTGACCATCCCGCCGGTGGTGGCGCTGATGCTCTTCAAGGACCTGAGAGGGGTGATGGTCTCCTCGGTGCTGGTGGGAGTGGGGATCACGCTCGGCGGGCTGATGCTCTCCTTCTACTACGACCTCCCCTCGGGCCCGGCGATCATCCTGCTCGGCGCGGCCCTGCTGGCCGTGGTCTTCGCCGCCAAGAAGCTGACCGGCGAGGCCCCCCGGCTGCTGCCAATGTTCCGGCGGCGCTAGGAGGCCAGCCCGAGGTCGGCGAGGGAGGAGGCGGAGAGGACGCGCTTGAGCAGATCGCCAAGCTCCTCCCCGGAGCCGATCGTTTCGACGCGGCGGCGCGTCTCCTCGGCGAGAGGGCCGAAACGCTGCTCAAGCAAAGTGAGCACGGCTGGGCGTAGGATCTGAAGGGCTTCTTGTCGTCCCTCCTCCCGTCCCAGATCCTTCCACTCCTGAGTCCAGTCGATGGTGTTCTCAACCAACATGGTCTTGACCTCCCAAAGTTCGGTGACGGCCGGTATCCGTACTCCCGGCAGCCTGGAGGGCAGCAGAACCTGAGAGAGCCAGACCGCGAAGGCTCGTCTCAGCTCCCGGTGCTCAGGCTTGTTCAGCAACTCCCCAAGCGTCGCAACGTCCTGGTTGATCTCCGCCAGCCTCCGGCCTCTCTCCAGCCGGAACAACGCGGCCGCCAGATTGTCGGGCTCGGAGGCCAGCTCCGATTCCGACAGACGCGACTCGTCGATGAGCCAGTAGCGGAGGCTTGGCCGGTGGCGCCCCAGGCCCCCGGGGGCCTCCTCGATCAGCTCCTCCGCGTCGAGTGCCGCGTTCCACGGCCGGTTTCCATTGTACAGAACCACGGGCAGGATCGGAGGCAGCCGGCCGGTCGGCGTGCGCACACCCTGCCGGAGAAGGTCCTGGTAGAGGAGGCTCACGTACGCCAGGACCCTCATCGCCATCGACGGGTCGACCGTGGATTGGAACTCCAGCAGAAGGTAGACGTAGATCCAGCTCTCCCAGCCCCAGCGCAGGCGCCAGACCACGTCGTTCTCCCTCTCGCGGAGGTCGTCGGTAACGTAGCCGTCACCGACTCTCTCCAGCGTGGAGAAGTCGATCTGGTGTACCCACTCCTCGCCGACGAAACCCTGGACCAGGTCTTTGACGAGGGGTGCATTCGAGAACAGCAGCTTGTAAGCGTGGTCGTGGTCGGCCAAGTTGCCCCTGTCTCCGGAATGTTCGGCTTGTCTGGCCATGATTTCTATCAAAGAACAGCGACTGCCCGCAAGTCCCGGTTTCGCAGCCTGGGCAAGCGCGTTGGGTCCGCCTTTGAAACCGGATGCTCCAAATCCACGGGTCTCCCCCTTGATTCAACATGAAGATGCTCCGAATCCATGCGGACTCGGAGCATCTACACTTCAAGCGGGAGCGGCTTCGGCTGGAGTCGGAGCATCTTGGAGAGAATTCGGAGCAAATACATCTGAACATGGAGCAGGAACGCTTGGATTCGGAGCTTCCTTGGGAGTCATGCTCCCTCTACCGATTGATTTTGCTCCGAAAACTCCTCCCTGGGATTCCCGGGAAGCCGCGGATGCTGCAAACTTTGGAGGAGCTGCAGCATCCCCTCTAAGAATCGGGCCGGAGGAGTCGGGATTCGGAGCATCCGCCGGGAAACCGCGGCCTCCTCAAGGCACGCCGCTTGCTGCGCAGATCAGGAGGCCCGGCTGCACTCCTCCGGGCTCCCACCGAACCAGCAAGGAGGTATCCGAATGAGCTTGCTTCCCAGAAAGGAAATCGAGCCGCTTCTCCGGACTTCCGGGGGGCCTTGCGTCTCCATCTTCCTGCCGACCTTCCGCGCCGGCGGGGAGAGACAGCAGAACCCGATCCGCCTCAAGAACGTGGTCCGCGACATCGCGGAGCGCCTGGAGGAGGACTGGGGGATGCGCAGCCCGGACGCGGATGAGCTGCTGGACCCCGTCAAGCGGCTCGTCGACGACAACTCTTTCTGGCTTCACCAGAGCGACGGTCTGGCCCTGTTCCTCTCGCCGGACACGTTCAAGAGCTTCCGCCTGCCGGTGCAGCTCAACGAGCTGGCGGTCGTGGAGAAGCGCTTCCATCTCAAGCCGCTCCTCCCGCTGCTCTCCGGCGACGGCGACGGCCACTTCTACATCCGTTCCCTGAGCCGCAAGAACATCCGCCTGCTCAGCGCCTCCCGCTTCCGCGTCGACGAGATCGACCTGGAGTCGCAGGGGGTCCCGACCAGCTTCACCGAGGCCCTGGGCGACCTGGAGCGGCGGCCGACGCAGTTCCACGTCGGCACCAGCGCCAAGACGCCGCACCGCTTCTCCATGGGCAAGAAGGGCTCGCCCACCTTCGCCGGCCACGGCACGGCGGAGGACGACCTCGGGGCCGAGCTGCGCAACTACCTGGAGCGTTTCGACGATGCCCTCGGCAGGATCGACATCGACCGCAAGGCGCCCGTCGTCCTCGCCGGGGTGGAGTACCTGCTGCCCATCTACCGCGACGTGGCGACCACCTTCCAGAACATCTGCGAGGACGCGCTGCGGGGCAACATGGAGGGGGAGAAGGCAGAGGACCTGCGCGCCGCCGCCTGGGAGATCGTGGAGCCCCACTTCCTGCAGGAGCGCCGCAAAGCCGCCGAGCGCTTCGGAGACCTCACCGGCTCCGGCCGCTCCTCGACCGACCTGAACCAGATCCTGCCCGCCGTCCATGACGGACGGGTCGAGTCGCTGTTCGTGGCCCGTGGCGTCCGGGTGTGGGGCAGCTACGACGGGGACAAGCGCAAGATCAAGCTCCAGCTCGACCAGAACGGCCCCCGCAACGGCAATGAGGACCTGCTCGACCTCGCGGCGGTGCAGACCTACTTGACCGGCGGCAAGGTCTTCGTGGTGGACCAGCAGGAGGTGCCGGAGGGGAAGTCGCTGGCGGCCGTGTTCCGGTATTGAAAGTCACGGAACCCCCTCCCCAACCCTCCCCCGCTGCGCGGGAGAGGGGGCTGCTGCTCGGAGCTGTTGGGAGGGGGCTCCCTCTCCCGCGCAGCGGGGGAGGGCAGGGGA
>JBJMGZ010000831.1:0-9177 GCA_045807605.1 Thermoanaerobaculia bacterium
TTCTCGCGACCCGTCAACTCGGGATGGAAGCCGGTCCCCACCTCCAGCAGCGAACCGACCCGACCATGCACCTCGGCGTAGCCCTCGGTCGGCTCGGTGATGCGCGAGAGGATCTTGAGCAGCGTGCTCTTGCCCGCGCCGTTGTGTCCGATGAGGCCCAGCACCCGTCCCTGCCCGAGCTCGAAGGAGACGTCCCGCAGCGCCCAGAAGGTGCCGGAGGACTCCTTCTCTCTTCTCCTGCCGAGCCCCGCCAGGCTGTCGCGCAGCGTGCGGTAGGTGCGGCGGCGGGCGCCGAGACGGTAGCGCTTCGAAAGACCCTCGACGGAGAGCGCCGGCTCAGTCATGATCGAGAAGTCCCAGGCTGATCCACTGCCAGACGAAGAAGCTGTTGTCCCCCTCGCCCGCGCAGAAGGCCCGCCACTCGCGCCGCACCGCGTCCGCGTCGAGCCAGCCGCTGTCGAAGGCGCGCTCGATCCGCTGCGCGGCCCACTCGCGCAGCGGGCCGCGCAGCCACTCGCGCTGCGGCGTCTGGAGCGGCCGCTTCGGCGCCTCGACCACGCCTTTCGGCAGCAGCTCCGCGACGATCGCGCGCAGCAGCCACTTCTGCTGCCCGTCGCGGATCTTGCGCTCGGGCGGCTGGCGCAGGGCCAGCTCCACGAGACGGTGATCGAGGAAGGGCTCGCGCAGCTCGGTCGACGAGCGCATCGAGACGCGGTCGTTGAAGCGCAGCGCGCGCGGGATCTTGGTGAAGCAGATGTCGCGGAATTGGAGATTGCGCAGCCGGTCCGGAAACGGGGAGGCCAGCTCCGGCCGCTCGGCCCGGGCGCGCACCTCGGGAGCGAGGCACTCCGGCCGCACCGAGCGCCCCTGGGTGCCCTGGACGAGCGATACCGTGTCCTCCGCGGGCGTGCGGTAGTAGTCGTAGCCCGCCCACTGCTCGTCCATGCCCTGGCCGTCCAGGAGCACGATCACGCCGGCCTCCCGGGCGCGCTCGAAGAGCCGGGCATAGGCGAGCGTCGGCAGGCCGCCGAAGGGCTCGTCCTGGAAGCGCGCCACCGACTCGGCCAGGGCCGGCACCTCGCCGGGCGCGAGCGGGCAGACCACCAGCGGATGACGGGTGCGCGCGAGCATCTGCTCGACCCAGGGCAGCTCGTCATAGGCCGGATCGCCGGTGACGAACGTGAAGGCCTGGACGTCGCTCTCCGGCCCCTGCACCCGCTGCACGAGCCCGAGGAGCGTGGACGAGTCGAGCCCGCCGCTCAGGTTGATCCCCACCGGCACGTCCGAGCGGAAGCGCAGGCGCACGGAGTCTTCCATCAGGCTCCGGTACTCCTCGATCACGGCCTCCTCGGGGCGAGGGTCGAGCTCGCTCCCCACCCTCTGCGCGAGGTCGTACCAGCGGCTCACCGACCCGTGCCCGCCGCGCCAGCGCAGGAGGCACCCGGGCGGGAGCGCCTGGATGCCCGCCCAGAACGTGCGCTCGGGCCGATGGTCCTTGTGCCCGTACGCGAGGTACGTGGCCCAGGCCACGGCGTCGGGCCGGGCCGGCACCCCGGCCGCGTGCAGGGCCTTGATCTCGCTCGCGATCCGCAGCGCGCCGCTCTCCTCGTGGAAGTAGAGAGGCTTGACGCCGAAGCGGTCGCGCGCCGCGAACAGGGTCCTCTCGCGCCCGTCCCAGACGAGGAAGGCGAACATGCCCAGCAGCCGATCGAGGCAGGCCGGCCCCCACGTGGCCCAGGCCGCGAGAAGCACCTCGGTGTCGGTGCGGCTGCGGAAGCCCCACGAATCGTCGAGCGCGGAGCGCAGCTCCAGGTAGTTGTAGATCTCGCCGTTGAAGACGATCCACCAGCGGCCGGTGGGATCGGACATCGGCTGCAGCCCGCAGTCCGAGAGATCGAGGATGCTCAGGCGCGTGTGGCCGAGAGCGGCGTCGCCGTCGACATGGATGCCCCGGCCGTCCGGGCCGCGGTGCCCGAGGGCGCCCACCATGGCTTCCAGCCCCGAGGCGTCAGCTCCGAAGATGCCCGCGATGCCGCACATGTCAGACGAGCTTCTCGGCCCGCTCCCAGTCGGCCGGAGTGTCCAGGTTCACGCTCCGGGAATCGGCAAGCGCTTCGACCAGATAACCGCCGAGCCGCTTCCCGTAGAGGCTGTTGCCCTCCATGAGCACGTCCCGCCGGGCGACGTAGACGGCGCCGTCGCGATGGAACGCCGGCGGCAGCTCCTGGCGCCGCGGGATCGGCTGCTCCTCGCCCGTGGCGAGCCGCAGCAGCCCGTCGCCGTCGCGAAAGTACACCCAGTGCGGGTTGTGCTCCGCCGGCACCGGCAGCACCGAGACCACGGCGTCCAGACCTGTCTCCAACAGCTCGATGCAACCGTCGATGTCGTCGGCGCGGCGGAAGGGGCTCGTGGGCTGGAGCAGGCAGACCGCGTCAAAGCGGTCTCCCGCCTTCTCCAGCTCGGCGACCGCGTGCCGGAGCACCGGCAGGGTCGGCGTGTCGTCCTGCGCCAGCTCGGCGGGCCGCAGGAAGGGGACCTCCAGCCCGCAGCCGCGGCCGACCTCGGCGATCCTCTCGTCGTCGGTCGTGAGCACCACGCGCGACAGCCGCCGCGCCGCGAGCGCCGCCTCGGCCGTCCACGCGAGGAGCGGCTTGCCGCCCAGGAGGCGCACGTTCTTGCCCGGGATCCCCTTGGACCCTCCGCGCGCCGGAACGATCCCGAGCACCCGCATCAGTAGGTCAGCCTCTTCTCGATCCCGAGCGGCTCACCGGCGAGCAGCTCGGCGATGCGCTCGCCCGACCTGCCGTGCCCGTAGATCGGATCGCTCGCGCATCTCCCCCCCTGCAGAGACTCCAGGTGATGGCGGATCGCCGCGACGATCTCCTCGCGGTCGTAGCCCACGTCGATCACGTTGCGCCCGCGGTCGCGGCCCGACTGCCGCGTGCCGATGTTGACCGTCGGCACGCCCAGGTAGGCGCACTCGCGGATGCCCACGCTGGAGTTCCCCACCAGGCAGCGCGAGGAGTACAGCAGCCGCAGGAAGTCCGTGGGCTGCATGTTCTTGAAAAAGTGGATGTTCTGCGGAGCGTGCAGCTCGCGGAAGGAGCGGATCGCGTTCGAGGTGCCGTCCGAGCCCGCGTCCACGTTGGGCCAGAACCAGAGCGCCGGGAGGTCGATCTCCGATATCGCCGCCATCGCCGATATCGCCGATATCGCATGAAGGGTCTCGACCGCCTGCTGGCGCGCCAGCTCGTACTCCGTGGTCACCGGATGCTGCATCACCACCAGGTAGCCGCCCGAGAGGTCGACCGGCGCGCCCACGCCGCCGTACTTTTCGAACGGATCGAAGTCCAGCCCCGGCCGCTCCATGACTTCGACCGCTAGATCGATCGACGGGCAGCCGGTGACGAAAACCTTTCCCGGCTCCTCGCCCATCCGGATCACCCGCTCGGCCGCTTTTTCCGTGGAGACGAAGTGCAGGTCCGCGAGCTTGGTGACCGCGTGGCGCACCTTCTCGTCGATCGAGCCGGTGACCTCGCCGCCCTGGACGTGCGCCACGGGGATGTTCATGTAGGAGGCGGCCACGGCCGTGGCGAGCGTCTCGTAGCGGTCCGCGACCGTGACCACCACGTCCGGCTTCAGGTTGTCGAAGACCGTGGCGAGCTCCAGCAGCCCGAGGCCGGTGGTCTTCGCCATGGCCGCGAGGTTCTCCCCCTCCAGCACCATGTAGACGCGCGCCGCGATGTCGAAGCCGTCGTCCTCGATCGTGCGCACCGCCGTGCCGTAGCGGTCGAGCAGCGCCGACGCCGCCACCACGAGCTGCAGCTCCAGGTCCGGATGGCTCCGGATGGCCGCCAGCGCCGTCTTGATCCGGCTGTAGCTCGGACGGGCCGTGACCACCACGCACACTTTCCTTTTCACACGTCCTCCTCGCGCAGCGGCTCGTCCGCTTTGACGGCGCGCCGCAGCCGTCCGCCGATCAGCTCGTGCATCCGCGCGGCCGGGATGCCGCCGCCGGGCTTCTTCACCGCCAGGTGCTCCGGCGCCAGCACCGTGCCCGCGGGCAGGTCGAGCCGCGCCACCACGCTTTTCGTGAACATCCGCCGCAGCGGCTCCATCTCGGCCGCCATGGCGTCCTTGTCCACCGGCAGGGCCCGTTCCAGGAAGCGCACCCCCTCGACGAGCTGCCGCAGCTCGGCCGTGGTCAGCGACGCGGGCACGTCCGGCCCGAACGCCTCGCGGGAGAGCGTCACGTGCACCTCCAGCACCTCCGCACCCAGGGTCAAGGCGGCCAGGCCGGGATAGATCGTCCCCGAGTGATCGGAGAGACCCACCGCGCAGCCGTAGCGCTCGCGGAAGAAGGGGATCATGTTCAGGCCCAGCTTCTCCGGCGGACATGGATAGGCGGTCGTGCACTGCATGACTACTGGGAGCGCCGGCGTCCCGCCGGCGCTCCCAGTGATTCTGCTGACCGCGGCGTCGATCTCCTCGAGCGGGCTCATGCCCGTGGAAAGCAGGATCGGCTTGCCCGTCCCGATCAGGAAATCGAGCAGCACCGGATTGCCCACCTCGCCCGAGGCGACCTTCCAGGCTTTCATGCCCAGACGCTCGAGCAGCTCCGCCGCTTCGATCGAGAACGGCGAGCTGAGGAACAGCAGCCCGCGCTCTTCCGCGTGCGCCTTGAGCCCCGCCCACTGCTCCGCCGTGAATTCCATCCGTTTCCAGTAGTCGTAGCGGCTCTCGTCCTGCCGGCTGAAGCGCACCCGCCAGGGCTCGCCGGGCGTGCTCTCGGCCGCGGCGATGTGGGTCTGGAACTTGACCGCGTCCGCGCCCGTTGCCGCGATCGCGTCGATGAACGCGTGCGCCGTCCCCAGGCTGCCGTCGTGCGCCTGCGCCACCTCGCCGATCAACAGGCAGCCCGACTTGCCGAGAAAGCTCATACCACGTCCGCGAACGTCCGCTCCATCCGGCGGAAGTAGAACAACCCGCCGGCCAGGAGGAGGACGGTCACCGCGGTGCCCGCGGCGAGAAGCGGCCCGGGGTTCATCCCCGAGCCGAGGAGCGACCAGCGGAAGCCCTGGATGACGCCGGCCATGGGGTTCAGGCCGTACAGCCATCCGGGCAGGCCCATCTCCTCCAGCTTCGCGGTCACCTTGCTCGCCGGATAGATCACCGGCGTCACGAAGAGAAGGAGCTGGATGAAGAACGGCATCACATAGCGCACGTCCCGGAACTCCACGTTGAGCGCCGAAAGGAACAGCCCCGCGCCCAGCGCCGAGGCCGCGGAGAGCAGCAGCAGCACCGGCAGCAGCAGCACGCCCAGGCCGGGCTCGACGCCGTACCAGAACATCATCCCGATCAGCACCACGAAGGCCACGGCGAAGTCCACGAGGCCGCCCAGCACCGCGGACACCGGCACGATCAGGCGCGGGAAATAAACCTTTTTGAGCAGGCCCGCCGAGCCCACCAGGCTGTTCGACGCCGACCCCAGGCCCTGCGAGAAGAAGGTCCACGGGAGCAGCCCGGCATACGAGAAGATCGGGTACGGCACCCCCTCCGAGCCGATGCCCGCCATGCGGCCGAAGAAGATCGTGAAGATCAGCATGGTGAGGAGCGGCTGGAGCACCGCCCAGCCCGCGCCGAGCGCCGTCTGCTTGTAGCGCACCTTGACGTCGCGCCAGACGAAGAAGTAGAGCAGCTCGCGGTGCTCCCAGATCTCGTCCAGCCGCGCCGGCACCCAGCCGCGGCTCGGCTGGATGATCGTCACCGGAACGTCTACCGCCATGTCCTCTCCAGCCCGTCGCGCAGAGCGACCCCGGCGCGGAAGCCGAGCGCCGCCTCGGCCGCGGCGGTATCGGCCTGCGAGTGGCGCACGTCCCCCGGCCGCGGCGGCTCATGGACGGGCGGCAGGCCGCCGCCCACCAGTCCGCGCACCCGCTGCGCCAGCTCGTTGATCGTAGTCCTCTCTCCCCGCGCCACGTTGTACGCCCGGCCGCAGGCCTGCGCCGGAGCGCCCGCGGCCAGCAGGTTCGCGAGCACGGCGTCGCCGACCCAGGTGAAGTCGCGGCTCTGCTCGCCGTCGCCGTGGATCACCGGCGCCTCGCCGCCGGCGCAGGCGCGGAAGAAGCGCGGCACCACGGCCGCGTAGGGACCCTCCGGCGACTGCCGCGGACCGTAGACGTTGAAGTAGCGCAGGCCGATCAGCTCCTGGCCGTAGCACCGGCCGAAGACCTCCGCCAGCTCCTCCCCCATGACCTTGGAAGCTGCGTAGGGCGACAGCGGACGCCCCTCCTCCCCCTCCCGCTTCACCACCGTCTCTCCATCGCCATACACGCTGGAGGAGGACGCGTAGATCACCCGCCGGGCTTCCCGCGCTGCCGCGAAGACATTGGCCGTACCGGTCACGTTCACCGCGATCGAAGAGCCTGGATCGGAAAGCGACCGCGGCACCGAGCCCAGGGCCGCCTGGTGGAAGACGTACTCGGCGCCCGCGCAGGCGGCGCGGCAGGCTTCCGAATCGCGGATGTCCCCTTCGATCACTTCCAAGTGATCCCCATTGGGCGTCAGATTCTCCCGCCGTCCGGTCGAAAGATCGTCCAGCACCCGCACCCGCGCGCCGCGGGCGAGCAGCGCGTCCACCAGGTGCGACCCGATGAACCCGGCGCCGCCGGTGACGAGCACGGAGATTCCCTGGAAGTCCGGGATCAAGCCTTCACCACCTTGGCGCTCCGCCCCCGGTAAACCCCCCGGGTATCCACGATCAGCGGCGCATGGCGTTCCACCAGCTCGTAATCGACCGCGGCATGATCGGTGACCACGATCACCGCGTCGCTCGCCGCCAGCGCCTCGGCTGTCAGCGCCACCGACTGCATCGCCGGCAGGCCGGGCCACGACCGCATCCCCGGCGCGACCGGCACGTGCGGATCGTGATAGCTCACCACCGCGCCCAGGCGCAGCAGCCGGTCCAGCACCTCGAAAGCCGGGCTCTCGCGCGGATCGTCGACGTCGCGCTTGTACGACAGGCCGAGCACCAGCACCTTGCTGCCCTTGACCGCCCGGCCGCGCTCGTTGAGAGCCAGGATCAGCTTGTCGATCACGTACTCCGGCATGCGCACGTTGACCTCGCCCGCCAGCTCGATGAACCGGGTCGTGATCCCGTGCTCGCGAGCTTTCCAGGAAAGGTAGAACGGATCGAGAGGGATGCAGTGCCCGCCCCAGCCCGGCCCCGGATCGAAGCGCATGAACCCGAACGGCTTGGTCGCCGCCGCGTCGAGCACCTCCCAGATGTCGATGTCCATGCGGTCGTAGATGACCTTGAGCTCGTTGACCAGGGCGATGTTCACCGCCCGGAAGACGTTTTCCAGCAGCTTCGCCGCCTCGGCCGCGCGGGCGGAGGAGAGTCGCACCGTTCTCTGCACCACCTGGTCGTAGAGCGCCTGCGCCAGGTCGGCCGACACCTCGTCGACGCCCCCCACGAGCTTCGGAATGTTGGTCGTCGAGAACTTCGGATTGCCGGGGTCCTCGCGCTCGGGCGAGAAGGCGAGGAAGAAGTCCTCGCCGCAGCGCAGGCCGAGCGCGGAGAGGCGCGGCAGGAGCAGCTCCTCGGTGGTGCCGGGATAGGTGGTCGATTCGAGCACCACGAGCTGCCCGGGCCGCAGCCTCAGGGCGATCTGCTCGGCCGTGGCGCGCACGTAGCGCAGCTCGGGCTCGCGCTGCCGGGTGAGCGGCGTGGGCACGCAGATCAGGATCGCATCCGTCTCGGCCAGGCGTTCGAAGTCGGCGGTGGCGCCGAACCGTCCCGCCGCGGTCTGGGCGCGCACCCGCTCCGCGTCGAGATGGCGGATGTAGCACTCCCCGCGGCCGAGCGCCTCGACCTTGGCCGGGTCCACGTCGAACCCGATCACGGAAAAGCCGTGCTCGGCAAAGGCGAGCGCCAGCGGCAGCCCCACATAGCCGAGGCCGATGATGCCCACGCGGGCGGTGCGTCCCTCGATGCGGCCGCGCAGATTGGCAGCCGAGTGCGATTCGGTCATGGCGCTCTTCTTATCCCCCGGGCGGGCTCCGCCCCCTTCGGTGTACATCGTCACCGACACTTCCGGAAAGGACCATGTAGGGGCGGGGCTTGCCCCCGCCCGGGAGGGGGTAAACCCCTCCCCTACATCAGGTCTCCGATCCTCTTCCCATCCGGCCTTGGCGAGAGGCGCGAGCGCCTCGCGCGGCAGCTCGGCGGCGACCGACTGGCGCAGGAAGGTCACCGAGACCACCAGCCGCAGCCGGCCCTTCTCCCGCAGCACGGTGCCGGCGCACCCCTGGAGCGGCCCGTCCACGATGCGCACGGCATCGCCCGGTCCGAGCCAGGGCTGGGCGATCAGGGGCAGCCCCGACTGCTGGAGCGCCCACAGCTCGGCCAGCTCGCGGCCCAGGAGCCGCTGGTCCTGCACGTCGAGCAGGCCCACGATCACCTGGCTCCGCAGCGCTGCCGCCTTCTCTCCCCGGAAGAACACGTAGCCGGGGAAGAGCGGCAGATGCGACACGAAGCGCCGCCCCGCGCGCCGCACCTCCCGGCGCTCCAGGGGCAGGTAGAACCCGACCCCGCTCCCCAGGAGATGGCGGGCCAGGACTTTCTCCTGGCGGCTCCGCACCCGCGCCACCCGCCAAGGGGACGCCCCTTCCTGACTGTCGAAGAGAGTGGGGGGATAGAGCGCTACTTCAGGCTCGAGAATAGGCACTTCGCTCGGGCTAACTCCGTGGATGTCAACGACTTCGCTGCGTGAGTACGGGGGGATTGTCGCAGATGGGCGGGAATGAAGCAAGAGGCGGCGCCCGGCCGCCCCCTGCTACTCGACCATCTCGACCAGGAAGCCGTGGGTCAGGGAGGCCGGAATCAGGAAGCGGTCCCGGCCCCGGTCCCGGAAGATCTGCAGGCCCAGGCCGGTGTTGCCGTTCACGACGTCGAGGGCGGTCTGGAGATCGCCGACCTGGATGCTCGCACCCAGGATCCCCTCGCCGCGGTCGGCCACGAAGTCCGCGACCAGGCCCGGTCCGTCGGGCTGCAGCAGGGCCAGGGTGCTGCCGTGGAACCGCACCTCGGCGCCGCGGGCGCCCAGGTAGTGGATCTTCTTGTGCTCGAACTGCACGTCGAGCCCGAGACCCTGGTAGAACACGATGGCCGCGTCC
>JBJMGZ010000832.1:0-11924 GCA_045807605.1 Thermoanaerobaculia bacterium
CCATCTGCTGCTGGTCGTACGGCGAGAAAGGCGAGCTCGCTGGCAGCGGGTTGACCACGATCGGAGGGACGGCGGGGTTCTTGATCTGGTACGCCTCCCAAGCTGCCCGCAGACCCTCCGCGGATGCCTCGGCAAGCGCGCGCAGGTCTCGCTCCTCCCCCACGAGGAAGGCGCGGACCTCCTCCGCGATCCCGGGGGTCTCCGGGACCGCTCCGCCGACGATCGGACGGCCGGCGCCATCCAGGAAGAGCAGATAGCGCTCGCCCATCTCGAGGGGCAGCCAGAGGGAGGTGCCATGAGTCTCCTCCCCGATCGTTCCGCCGGGCAGAGTGACCGTGATCCGCTCGGGGGCGTCGCCGAGGAGCCGCTCCTCGATCCGCAGCACGGAATCGGTGTGGATCAGGTTGCCCTGCCACCGGCTGCTCTGCTCCTCCACCACCGCGACGACGATCCGATCGGAGGGCGCGACGGGCGGCGGAGCGGCCTGAGAGAGTGCGGGAGCGGCGAGCGCCGCGACAGCCAAGGGAACCGTGACGAGCCTCATCGGATCTCCTCCTGGAAAGGACCTTCCCGGGTCATTTTCGCACAGCCGCAGAAAGGCGGCTCACCACGAAACGACGCTTGCCCGAGGGGGCGGAGGGGATCTCCGCGACCGTCTCCACCCCGATCTCCAGGTCGGCCCCCTTCGCCCGCAGGGCCGCGACGATCCGGCCCGCGGTCTCCGGAGAGAAGCCGTCCGAGGGGACCACGCGCACCAGGATCGCCTCCGGACTCTCCTGCACCACCTGGAAGCTCTCGACCTCGGGGAAGTGGTTCAGGATGCCGGTGAAGAAGTGGACGATCAGCCGGTTCCCCGACGGGGTCACCACCACGTCCGTGTCCCGCCCCTGGATCGACTCCATGGTGTGAAACCCGCGGCCGCAGGGGCAGGGCTGACCGGACATCACGCCCAGGTCGCCGACGCGGTAGCGGATCAGCGGCATGGGGCCGGGGTGGAGCCGGGTGAGGAGCAGGTGCCCGGTCTGGCCCGCCGGGACCGGGCGGCCGTCGTCATCCACGCATTCCACGATCACATCCAGGGCATGGATATGGTAGAGGCCGCGCTCCTCGCACTGGGCGGAGACCTGCATGCCCTCGCCGATGCCGTAGGTGTCGAGGACCCGGGCGCCGAAGGCGCACTCGATCGTCTCGCGGTAGTGGGCGTAGAGGGTGTCTCCCCAGGTGACGATGCCGCGCAGCGGCCGGTTCCAGCCGGTCTCCAGCGCGCGCCGGGCGAGGTAGTAGAGGCTCCCGGGATAGTCGCGCAGGTGCGCGATCCGTCGGCGGTCCAGGATCTCCAGCGCCCGGTCGAGCGCCGCGTCCGAGAGGTCGAACGCCGAGACGTAGGCGCAGCGCAGCAGGCGGTCCTTGACCCCTTTGACGAGCCCGCGGCGGAGCGTCATTCCGGTCTGGAGATGGGGCTCGCCGATCCGCCAGCCCGACCACTCCAGGGCGAGGAGGAACGACGCCCGGTGCCATCCCGTCGTTTCCGGATCTTCCCTGACGCAGAAGTTGGCGCCGGTCGAGCCGGACGAGCAGCTCTCGTAAAAGCGCTGGCTCGTATCGCGGGTGGTCGAGTGGGGATAGCCGGCCCGCAGCGCCGCCTTTGTGGCGGGTGGGAGGCTTCCCAGATCCGCGGGGAGCGCCTCGCCCCAGAGAGAGCGGTAGAAGGGGACCTCCCGGTGCGCGACGGCGAGGAGGTCCCGGAGCAAGCGCGTCCTCTCCGCCTCCAGCCTCTCCGGGTCCCACCACTGCGCCTGCCGGAGGAAGCGGAGACGCTCCATCATCCGCTGACCGACGAGCCGGTCGCCCGCGGGAAGGAGGACCCTTTCCAGGATCACCGGAGCAGCTCCTCCCACAGCGGCTTCACCCGCGGCCAAGAGCTGCGCTCGGCCACCTCGCGCCCCGCGGCCGACAACCTGCCGGCCAGCCCGGGCTCGTCCAGCAGCCGGCGCACGGCCCCGGCCATGGCCTCGGCATCTCCCTCGGGCACGAGCAACGCCTCCTCGCCGTCGCACAGGAGGCACGGGATGCCGCCCACGTCCGTGCTCACCACCGGCAGCCCGAACGCCGCAGCTTCCAGGACGCTCACGGGCGCGTTGTCCACCCGGTTGGTGTTCAGGAACACGTCGTGCGCGGCGAACTCGCGGCGCTTGCCCTCGGCGTCGAGGAAGCCGGGGAAACGGACGTCGAGCCCCCTCTCCTCCGCCCGTCTCCGCGTCTCGGCGAGGAGCCCCTTGTCCTGCCCGGCCATGGTGAGCGTCGCGCCTTCCAGCCGTTCCAGGACTTGCAGAGCCAGGTCGGGCCGGTAGAGCTCGTGGAAGGTGCGCATCCAGAGCAGCCGCGGCGCCACCCGCGGCCGATGCCGGTAGGGGTATTGATCCAGGTCCACCACGTTGGGAATGACCCGCGCGCCGAAGGGCTCCGCCAGGAACTTCGACGGCGCCACCACAACCCGGCCGCGGGCGAGCACCCGCCGCACCCGCTCCGGATGGCGCCTCGCGAACTCCACCAGGTTGCCGCCGTGGAGCCAGAGGATCATCGGCAGACCCACCCGGGCAGCCGCGGCGCTGGCCGCCTCGACCAGGCGGAACGCCGGACCGCTGAACACCAGGAGCACCAGGACGTCCACCTTGCCGCGCCAGCGCCAGGGGCTCGTGGCGACGTCGGCCAGCCGGAGCCAGCGGTTGACCCGGCGCGACGCGGTGCGGACGTCCCAGCCGTCGCGCGCCAGGAGCCCGGCCAGCACCTCTCCCTGTCCCACGGCCCAGCCGGGGTTCGAGCCGAGCATGGGACCGATGAGGCCGACGCGGGGCTGGCTCAGTCCCGGCGCCTCCACTGGACCATGGCGAGGCCGAAGAGGAACGAGATGGCCATGATCCGCATGGCCGAGTGGCTCATCTCGATGAACGTCCACCCGGAAAGGGCCGAGACCCAGGCCTTCTCCAGCGCGGACGGCGCCCGCAGATAGGCGAGGCCGGCGGTCGCCACGAGCACCAGGAGAGCCAGCAGGCCGAACGTCCCGTGCTCCGAGAGAAGCCGCGTGAACTCCGTGTGCGAGGCCACCTCCATGCCCAGGAGGCCGGCGCGGTAGTACTTGGACATGCCGGGTCCCACGCCCAGCACCGGGTTCTCCTTCCAGAGCTCCAGCTCCTCCTCCATCAGCGTCTGGCGCATGCCGGTGGCGGTGCTGGAGTAGCGCTCCTGCAACGCTCCGCCGGTGTACGCGTTCAGGCGCGGGAAGATCACCGCAGTGCCCAGGAACGTGAAGAGCACCAGGACCGCGAGCGCCATGAGCCGCACCCGCGGCTGCCGCACCAGGTGGATCAGCAGGAACCCGATGCAGATCACCGCGTTGATGACGCCGCCGCGGGAGAAGGTGAGCACGCCCTGCACCAGGAACCAGAGGGTCAGGCCCACGAACGCCGCCCGCCTCCAGGCCTGAACGCTCTGGAGCGCGAGCAGGAGCGACAGCACCGCGCCCAGGCCGAGCAGCGCCGAGACCTGGTTCGGGCCGAAGCCGCCGCTGGTGACGTAGTTCGACTCGGCATAGAAGCGGACGCCGCCCGCGGTCAGCGTGGCGTAGGTGCACACCGCCAGCACGCCGAGGGTCGGGGCGAGCAGGCTGAACACGAACAGCTCCAGGTCGACGGCGGCCGCCTCCACGCTGGAGAAGAGGAGGACGGCCACGGCCAGGGACAGCGGTCCCGAGAGGTTGAAGCTGATGGCGTCCTTGGCGAGCGTCGGGCCGAGCTCCTGGAGAGTGATCAGGCCCGAGGGGATGAGCAGGACCAGGTAGAGGAGCGCCCCCCAGTAGGTGCTCCGGTGGTTGGGCAGGCGCAGGAAGACGAGGAGCAGGATGAGAGTGGCCCCGTACTTGCCGAACTCCCAGAACAGGCCGGTGCCGGTCATGCGCCAGAGGATCTCGGCGCCGCTGATGTACCCGGCGGCGGCCACCGCCCAGGTCGGACGCCGGCCCACGGTGGCCCACCAGACTCCGAGAGCCAGGACTCCGAGCGCGTGGTAGCGCGGCACGGTCGCCATGGCGCGCAGCGCGATCGCCATGGGAGCGTGCAGCCCCAGGAAGAGCAGGAGGTAGCGATCCCGCAGCGACAGGCTGATCGAGGAAGCGGCGCCGGCCGGGCGGGCCGGTGGCGCGGAAACGACGGCGTGGAGCGGGCGGGGGTCCATCAGCTTGATCCGAGAACCCTATGGTACACGGCCTCCAGGCGCGCCATCACGGAAGAGACGCAGTAGCGTTCCCGGACGCGCCGGCCGAGCCGCTCCCCCAGCTCCTGCCGCCGGGCCGGATCGCGCAGCAGGGCGAGCAGGGCGTCCGCGAGCGCGCCGGCATCCCCCGGCGGCACCAGGATGCCCGCCCCTTCCAGCACCTCCGGGCACTGCCCCACCCGGGTCGCCACGGCCGCGAGCCCGGCCCGGCCGTACTCCAGGAGGCTCAGCGGGAACCCCTCCGAAGCCGAGGACAGCACGCCCACGTCGCACCCCCGCAGCAGGTCCGGCACGTCCGATCGCGAGCCCAGGAACGTGACGCGGTCTCCCAGGGCGGCGGCCTCCTCCCGAACCTGGGCCGCGTACGCCGGCTCCACGTCCGCGCCCGCCAGGAGAAGGTGGGCCTCAGGGATCTCCCGGGCAATGGGGGCGAACGCCCGCAGCAGGGTCAGGTGGTCCTTCTGCGCGCGGAGGTTCGCAACGCAGACCACGCGCGAGCCCGGCGTTCCCGGGAGGTCCGCGAGCGGTCCCGGCTCGACCTCGGGGATGAAGTTGGGCAGGTAGACAGTCTCGACCCCCAGGCGCTCGCGGGACCAGCGGGCCAGGTCCTCGCTCACCGCCAGCACGGCCGCGGCCCGGCGGGCCGGCGGCCCCCAGAGCCAGGCGGGGCGCTCCGGTTGTTCCTGCGCCGTCGCCAGCCGGCCGAAGTGGTCGTGCCAGACGATCCGCGCTCCAGGCACCAGGGAGGCGAGGAACAGGGACGACGAGTGGGCATGGACGATGGAGATCCCGTTCTCCCGGACGAAGCGGACCAGCCGGCGCAGCGCCCCGAGGTCGAGCGCGCGGGTGCGGTTCAGGGCCAGCCGGCCCACGTCGGGCAGCACCGCGGAAGCGAGCGCTCCCTCTCTGCGGGTCGTGGCGAGGAAGGGCCGGAAACGCTCGCGGGAGAGGTGGTTGACCAGGTTCACCGCCACGCGCTCGGTCCCCCCGGGCTCCAGGGTGTCGACGAGGTGGAGGATGCCGGGCCTCACCACCACTTCGCCATCAGCTCCCGCAAAGCCTCGCGCAGATCCTCCAGGGAGTAGCGCTGTCCGAAGGGAGCGGCCCTGGCGCGGATCGCCGCGGCTTCCTCGGGGTCCGCGGCGCAGCGCAGGGCGGCGGCAAGAGCCTCCACGTCGCGGGGCGGGACCACCAGTCCCCTTCCCTCCCCCAGGATCTGCGGGATGAGCCCGCGGTCGGAGCCGATGCAGACCAGGCCGAAGGCCATGGCCTCCACGATCGCCTTGGGCCACCCCTCCGTCTCCGAGGCGAGAATCAGGATGTCATGGGTCTCGTAGAAGCCCAGGACCCGGTCGAAATCCACGGCGCCGGCAAAGGCCGCCTGCGGAGCCCGCGACTCCAGCGCCGCCCGCTCGGGGCCGTCGCCGACAATCGTGCAGGGGAGGCCGCCCAAGGCATCCAGGAGCACGTCCACGTTCTTGGCCCGGGAGAGCCGGCCTACGAAGAGGACGCGGGGAGGGTCCGCCGGCTTGCGGGAGGCGGCGGCCCGCCGGGCGCGCTCGACCTGTCCGCGGTCCAGGACCGACGTGAAGAACGGCACCACGTGCGCGGGCTGGCCCGGCCACTCGCCATAGACCGTCACCGGCCCGTGCCACCAGCGGGAGCGCAGCAGCGCCTTCTGGAGCCGCACCGTCCGCGCCTCGCCGTTCCAGTCCGGCCACTGCCCGGCGTACTTGGCGATGAGCCGGCGCGAGAAGAGCGGCGCCATCGCGGCGCCCAGCAGGCCCAGGTTGCCGGGGCAGCGGACGTGAATGGCGTCGGCCTTGCGCAAGGCCCCGGCCATGGCAGCCACCATCAGCGGAAGCAGGGCGATCTGCTTGAGCTTCTCTCCGAAAGAATCGCCGCCCGCCCGGGGCTGCGGGTCCATCGCCACGTTCTCCCGATCGATGGCCGCCGTATCTCCGGGCGGCGGAGCCTCCTCGCAGGGCGCCGCGATGCGCACCTCGGAGAAGAGGTCGGCCCAGACCTCGATCTCGCGGGCATAGGGAGCGTAGGCGTGGATCCGGCCGCCGTGCCGGTAGTGGACCACGTGGCTGACGATGCAGAGCCTCACGGGCTCCCCGCCATCCGGCCGGCCCAGTGCTCGGCGCGCTCCCACTCGCGGCGCATCGTCCGGATCTCCGACGGCCAGGCATGGAGCGGCTTTCCCCCCAGGCGCTTCAGGGCGTAGTAGAGGCGATAGCCGTCCTGCATGGCCCGCGGGTGGTGCTTGCGGCGGGAGTAGAGCACGGGCGGCGACGGCCGCGGGTGGATGGGATCGTTCGACCAGGGCAGCGCAGCGGGATGTCGGAATCCGCCCGCGGGAAGCTTGAGGTGGAGCACCGGCTCGCCGGGCGCGTACAGCACCCCCGCGCCGGCCAGCCGGAGGCGGATGCCGAGCTCGTAGTCCTCGCCATAGCCGCCGTCGAGCCGCTCGTCGAATCCGCCGGTCTCCCGGAGCGCCCGGGTGGAGACGAGCGAGGCGCCGCTCGCGAACATCGGCCAGGGCCTCGGTACCTGCGATTCGACGTGTTCCCCCGGGAGGTGGACCGCGGCGTTGACCGCCTCCACGCCCCAGGCCCGGGCCATCCGGAGCAGGTAGGAGATCAGCCCGGGCCGCAGCCGGACGTCGTCGTCGAGGAGCAGCACCCAGCCGGATCTCACCTCCCGCAGGCCCGCATTGCGGGCCGTGCAGGCGCCGCGCGCCGCCAGGGAGCGGAAGATCAGCTCGAACGCCGGCTCCCCCTCCGACGGCGGCGCGTCCCCCTGGCCCACCACGATCACACGCCGCGGCGGCACCGTCTGCGCCGCCAGGTCCCGGAGCACGTCCCGCAGCGCCTCGGGCCGGCCGAGCGTGGGGATGAGGACATCCACGCCCTCGCCGGGATCTTCATCCGGAAGCGCCGGCTGGAGCGCGGCGAGGTCCACTTTCCGAGGCTCCTTCGCCATGCACCCTCGGAGCGCGGCCCCCACCGTGGCCGGCGAGAGACTCCGCTCCGAAAGGAGCCGGGCGAGGAGCCAGAAGCCAATCCACTTCCGGCCATAGCCACGCCGGATCAGCCGGGCCAGGTCGTCGTCGGAGAGCGGGCTCCGGTCCCACAGCTCCTCGGGGACGGTGCCTCTCAGCAACGCCGGCTCCGACACCGGGCTGAGCCCATGGCGGACGCCGCGCACACCGAGCTCGAAGAGGAACCCGGCGAGGCTGCCTGTGCGGTCCGGGGAGACCGCCCGGATGGCGGCGGCCCGTGCGATGCCCGCGGCCGGAGAGATCAGCCAGGTGGCGAACCGCCGGTCACGGGGACCGGGGAGGAGCCACGGCGAGTCGAAGTCCACGAGCCCCAGCGAGCCGGCGAGGAGATCGGTGCGCTGGAAGCAGCCCAGGTGGAGCACCTCCAGCTCGTGCCGCGCGAGCCCGGGCCAGGACTCCGGGTCGGACAGCCAGGGCTCCAGCCGCCGGTCGTACCAGGCGATCCAGGCGTCCGGATGCGCCCGGGCCAGCCGGTTCAGCTCGCGGGCGGGCGAGAGCTGGCCGGCGAGAGGCAGGCGGACCAGAGTCACGCGTCCCCCTCGGGCCGGTCCCAGAGCAGGCTGACGGAGCCCCAGAAGCGGCCGAGCGCCTCGCTGAAAGCCGCGGTCCGCTCCGGCCCGCGCACCGCGTCGCCCAGCCGGCAGAGGGCAAGGAGCAGGGTGGTGGCCCACCACCGGCCGCGGTCGGGCCAGGGGGGAGACGGCCAGCGCAGCCGCCAGACCCGCCAGCCGTTGCGCACCACCATCTCGCCATAGCGGAAGCGGTGCGGTCGGCCGGCCGCGTCGTGGAGGTGCGCCAGCCGGGCGCGGGTGCAGAGCCAGAGTCTGCCGTGCCGGCCGGCGCGCAGGCAGAAGTCCAGGTCCTCGTACAGGCCGTAGCCCTCGAACCAGGGGGAGAAGCGCACCCGCTCCAGCAGCTCCCGCCGCCAGGCCGCGGCCCCGCCCATGAAGAGCTCGACCGGATGGTCCTCGCCGTCCGGCGGGATGAAGCCGGTCGGGCGGCCATGTCCCGAGGCAGGCATGCGGCCGGGCGGGAGGGGGCTGTCCAGGCCGGAGAGCCGGCGCAGGCGCCAGCGGAAGTCCTCGCGGCGCTCCCACCCGCCGTTGCGGTAGACCGCGAGGGACGGCTGTCCTGCTGCGCGCCGCCAGTCGACCTCGTTGAAGATGTAGCCGCCCACCCCCACGGCATCGGGATGGCGCTCGAAGCAGGCCAGGACCTCCGCGAAATAGCCGGGCTCGGGAACGGTGTCGTCGTCCAGGAAGGCGATCACGTCGCCACGGACGCGGGCGATCCCCCAATTGCGCTGGCGCGTGAGCCCGCGCTCCTCCGGCGGCACCCGCTCGTAGGTCACACCCAGGCCCCGGACGGCCTCCTCGGTGTCCGCGTCGGGCGACGCGTCCACCACCAGCACCTCGCCGGGCCGGCAAGTCTGGGCGGCCACGGCCTGCAGCAGCAGCCGGACCGGCCCTGGCCTGCGATAGGTGCAGATGATCAGGGAGAGCGAGGTCATGCCGGAGCCCAGTAGACGACCGCCGGGGCCAGCGACTGCCAGAGCCGCCACTGCTCCAGGGACAGGGCGCGGCGCTCGCGGCGCAGGCGCGGGGCGTGTCGGGCCAGCTCCGCCGCCGCCCAGAGGAGGTCGGACAGGCGCCGGTCGCTCCCCGGCAGGCGCTTCGCCTGCTCCCAGAAGGCATAGGCGAGGTGGCGCGGAAGCAGGCCGCTCGGGTGGAAGAGGCAGGCGAGGAAGAGGCCGGCGCGGAGCTGCCGGCGATAGCGCCAGGCGCGCTCGGCCGCGGGACGGTCGCCGAGGTCCACCCGGTGATGGACGAGCACCGAGGGCAGGTAGCAGACCTCCCAGCCCCGGCGCAGCAGCTCGTAGGAGGCGAAGGCCTCCTCGCCGTACATCTCGAACCAGGCCGGGTACGGGGGCAGCGAGCGCCAGGCCTCCAGCCGCCAGACGTGGCCGCAGCCGACGAACGACTGCACCCGCCGCGGCTCCTCCTCGACCTGGGCCGCCGCGGGAAGCGTCCTCCCCCAGTAGATGCGCAGAGCAGCCATGCCGCACCGGGGATGAGCTTCGAACAGCTCCGCGATGCAGTCGAGGAAGCCGGGGCTCGCGATCTCGGCGTCGTCGTCCAGGCTGATCGCCAGCTCGCCGCGGGCGGCGGCCAGAAGCTCGTTGCGCGCCGCGATGTAGCCCGAGCGGCCGGCGTGCCGGAGGAGCCGCACGCCGGGGAAGCGCGACGCGACCGCCTCGGCGGTGCCGTCCTCCGAGGCGTCGTCGAGGACCAGCACCTCGTGATCGGGCAGCAGGGCCGGCGCCATGACCTCCAGGGTCCGCAGCAGGTCCTCCCGGCGGTTGCGCGTGGCGATGAGCAGCGAGAACACGGATCAGCCTTCGCGTCCCAGGCGCCGCCTGAGGGTATGGCGGAGCACCTGCGGCGCCTGGGCGAGGAGCGTGCGCAGCGACATCCGCTCCGGCTCCGACCGGTTGCGCAGCTCCTCCATCTTGATCAGGTAGTGGCGCGGATGCACCAGGCGCGGCACGGGGCCGGACGCTTCGGCTGCGCGGGAAAAGAGCAGCAGGTTCTGGGCGTACCACCAGGCCACGTCGGGGTCGTCCCAGATCTCGCGCCGCAGGACGTCCATCGCCGCGAAACCGCGGCGGGCGAAGCGCTCGGCCCAGTACTCCGGCCACTGCTCGTTGACGTGCCCCACGCCCCCCTGGTGCGGGATGGCCGCGGAGAAGAGCACCGCCGGCGCCAGGCGGGTCAGCGCCTCGACGAACCCGTCCGCCTGCGCCTCGGGCAGGTGCTCGGCAACCTCGAGGGAGACGGCGAGGTCGAAGGCGCCGGAAATCTCCAGCGGCTGGCGCAGGTCCCAATGCCGGAAGCGCTCGCGCGGGATGTGCAGGCTGGCGGGATCGACCCAGTCGCCATCGACTCCGAGCACCTCGGTTATCCCATAGTCCAGGAAGACCCGGAGCCATCCCCCCCGGCCGCAGCCCACGTCCACGACGCTCGCGGGGCGGACCAGGTCCATAACCCGCGGCACCACCCGCCGCGCCGAGCGGATCGAGGTGGCGTCCAGGGTGTCGTAGTAGCCGCCCGCGTAGTCGCTCATCGCGGCCGGATCCCCTTGAGCTCCTTGTACGCCCGCCGGACCGTGCGGTGCAGCCAGACGTACGGCCGGCGGTGCAGCGGCTCGCGCCGCGGCTCGATGTCGAACGCCTGCGGCGGCCCGGCCGGCCGGCGCTCGAAGTAGAAGAGCAGGTCGCGCTCGACCGCCTCGAAGGCGCGGGCGAAGCGCTCCTCGCCGTAGAGCTGCCGCAGCCGCTCCTCGTCCGGGTTCCCGCCGTCGTGCCCGCGGGCCGCGCGCTCGATCTGGAGCACGTCGTACTCCAGCGAGTGGACGCCGATCTTGCGGCTGTTGTACGGCGCCTCCAGGTAGTCGGAGAGCCCGCCGTAGGCGTTCGCCACCGGCACGGCGCCGCAGACGATGGCCTCCAGGGGCTGCATGCCGAAGCCCTCGTGGATCCAGATGCCCTGGATCTGCCGGTGCACCCAGTAGAGGTAGGTCCGGCTGCGGTTGAGCAGCGCCAGCATCTCTTCCTGCGGCACCCACTCGCGCAGCACCCGCACGGCCAGGCGTCCCTCCAGGGCGGGGATCAGCTCGTTGCGCAGGTAGGGCGTGGTCTTGCGCACGTGCACCAGCACGTCGAGGTCGCGCGGCCCGCGGCGGTTGGCCGCGTCCGGATGGAGCGCCGGGCCGAGGTGGTGGATGAGCCGCCAGGGGTCCTTGAGCGCGTAATGGGCAGCCACGAAACGGCTGAGCGCCACGATCGGCCAGGCCGGCGGCGTGACCTGGCCGAAGTGCCGGCCGTAGTCCTCGTTCATGGCGTAGAGAACGACGCGCGGGCAGCCCGCCAGCCGCTCGGCCAGCTCGCGCACGTGCGCCGACCAGTAGACCCAGACGATCCCCTCGTCGAGCTCGGACCGCGGCACGTCGTCCAGGTAGCGGCGACCCGCCTCGCGGTGGCGGTAGGTCACCAGCTCCGTCTCCCGCGTCCGCCCCGCCAGCGCGCAGGCGCGGTTGAAGATCTGCCAGCCGCCGCAGACGTAGAACGGGTCTTCCATCGAGGGCTGCAGGAACCAGTGCTTGGGCATGCGCGCGCTCATCGGACCCGGCGGAACCAGAAGCTGCAGTGGCGTTCGAGGTCGGCGCCCGGCCCCAGGCAGCCGGCCAGCTCCGCGGACCGGTGCAGCACCGCCCAGCGGCCGGGCCAGGCGATCTGAAAGCCGGCGCTGTGGCAGAGGAGCGCCTGCAGCAGGTACTGCTCGCTGTAGAGGAAGCCGCGGCCCACGTTCCACTCCGCCGGATAGTCGTCCGGCAGGTAGACGTCGTGGACGTGGACGAGAGCGCCCGGCGGCAGGGCCGGCACCACCTCCAGGAAGAGGAAGTTGACGTCGCTCCCCACGCCGGCCCGGTGGCTGGAGTCGATGAACAGCACGCCGTCCGCGGGAAGCGACCGGAGCCATTCCACGGGGACATCCTGGACGGGCATGCGCCGGTGCTCGTGGCAGACCGT
>JBJMGZ010000833.1:0-3872 GCA_045807605.1 Thermoanaerobaculia bacterium
CCTGAGCCGCGCATCGCCCCGGCGCTCCGCGTGGGGTTCGGCCTCCAGCAAGGCCGCGATGCCGCGCTCGAAATCGCCCATGACCTCGAAGGTGAAGCCCTTCTTGATCAGGACGCGCTCCGGGAACCGGCTCACAAGGATGGCCCGATCGAAACAATCCAGGGCTTCGGCGAAGCGGCGCTGAGCCCTGCGCAGGGACCCTTCCAGGTCGAGCAGCCGGCCGGGGTCGAGGACCTCGAGCGGATCGGAGCCAGCCTCCCAGAGCTGCTTCGCCTCTTCGAGGCGGGCGTCCGCGGCCTCTAGGTCGCCCCGGACCCGCAGCACGTTGGCCCAATGGGCCAGCGCATATCCTTGGACGCGCCGGCGCCAGTCCTCGGGTCCGGTGACGAGCCTGGAGATCACCAGCGCCAGCCGCGCCCAGGAGGCCGCGTGCTTGAGGCTGTGCGACGCCTCGCGCTCGGACTCCTCGCAGCAAAGCTCGACCAGGGCCCAGTGCTGGTACTCGCGGCCCAGTCTCACCACGGCGAGCCGCGACCGCCGGGGCACCCGCTTGAGCTTCGCGAGCTGCACCTGCGCCCAGTGGCGGCAGACCGGCAGGTCGAGCGCCTGCGGATAGCCATCGGCGGGCTGGAGGACGCGGGAGCGGAGGGCCGCCGCCGTCAGATACCTGCGCATCAGGCGGGAGCCCTCCAGGACCTCCTCCTCGATCCCGGACTGCTCCTCCTCGGTGAGGCCGCTCTCCCGGTCGAGGGCGTCCAGGGCCTCCAGGCAGGCCCTCACCAGCGAGACCCCCGCCCGCCGGTGCGCGACCGCCGAGAGCAGCAGCTCGTAGACGTCGTCGTCGATCTCCTTCTGCCTCTGCCGCTTGAGGAGCTGCGACAACCCCTTCTGCGGCATGCGGACCCTGCCCGCGATCTCCTTCTGGCTCAGGTCGTTCCAGAGCGCCAGGATCAGTACCACGAGCTGCCGGAAGGTGAGCTTGCGCGCCATTCGGGCCTCCTTGTCTTCAGTACCTCACAAACGAATGGGTGCCTCTCGATCAGCAAACGTGACGTGAAGCGGCGAGACATATCCTATCCACGAAAATTCGCAGGACCTCTGGGTGAGATTCGCGGCGGCGCGCTCCTGCGGGAAAATCCCGCGCCATGGACCCGCGCCGGCGCTCAGCGATCTGCTCCCTCGAGCTGCGCCAGACGTTCCGGCTCCGGAACCTGCGCTCGGGAGCGCTGCCATGGATCTGAGGAGGAGGCACCTTGAAAGACGACGTGCAGGATGCCCAGAACGAGCTGTTCGAGGCCGTGGCCAATCTCAAGACTTTCCGTTTCCGGCTGCTGGGCGTGGCCTCGACACTTCCTTCCTCGACGGCATGGAGGGAGATCATCGAGTGCGTCCTGGCGGATGCGGTCGAGCCCGCGATCCGGGATCTCACCACCGCCGCCGAGCTGCTCGCCGAGCGGGACGAAGCGTATGCGAAGCAGTCGGTGCTGGGTACGGCTGAAGGGGAGGGATAGACGACGAAGTACGGCAGGGGCTTGATCAGATCCTTCCGCCGGGTCACGAAGACCGCGCTCCTTCGCCCGGCGGAAGGACGCAAGGCACGCCGTTTACTGGAGAGCCACGCTCGCTGAGTGCGATGAGACGACTTTGTCGCCGCGCTTCACCTCGACTCGGTAGGTCGCCGTGTGAAGCGTGGGATCTACCTTGCCGGTGAAGGAAATCGTACCGCCGGGAACGGTCGATTCTGCATTGGCATCTTCATTGGCCGGGACCTTGAGGCTCGGGGCGGCCAGGACGGTCCCGGTATCCAAGTCCGTGACCCTCGCACTGAGGACATAGACACCGGCCGAGGCCGTCTGGATACTGACCTCGGTCCGGAAGGCGGAGGGGATGGGTTCCTTGCCGGAGAAGGCTGCCAGAGCGAGGGCGCTCAGCAGAATCCCGCAGGATACGAGAAGGCGGATGGGTGACTTCATGATGAAGCTCCTTATGTCGCGGCGGTGGTATTTCGCTGGCGCCATCGTAGATGCAATCCAGCGGGGCACCAAATCGCGAGTCCCCGCAAAGCGCGGAGCATTGGCCTCCGGCGCCCCGCGGTTGACCGCCACCCTGCGCGATCGAGCGCCGGCTGGTCACCCAGGAGAAGGTGCGGATCGTGAAGTGCTCCCCCCGCACCCGGCCGCTGGGGGCGGGGGAGGCCTGAGCCGGCCGCACGCCCCGCCCGCAACCTTGCGCCGGTCCGGTCCGTATCTCATCTCTGGACCCCTGCGGCGGATGGGATAGAATCCGCCCCCACCGTGAACGCAATCAGCCAGTCCTTCCTCCCGAACCGCGTCATTTCGCGCCAGACCCTCTGGATCATCATCGCCTTCCAGCTGGCGGTGTTCCTGACGATCTGGATCTACTCGCCGTTCAAGGTGCTGCCGCAGCCCGACGAGGTGCTGAAGGCCCTGCGGGGCCTCTGGTTCGAGCAGGGGCTTTCGCGCGAGCTCTGGACGAGCTTCACGCTCAACCTCGAGGCGCTGGCGCTCAGCCTGCTGATCGCGCTCGCCCTGTCGTACCTGACCGTGCTGCCGTTCTTCCGGCCGATCGCGCTCGCCGTCTCCAAGGGGCGGTTCCTCGGCCTGATCGGCCTGACCTTCGTCTTCACCCTCATGGTGGGCGGCGGCCGGCCGCTCAAGCTGTCGCTCCTGGTCTTCGGCATGACCGTCTTCTACGTGACCTCGATGGCCGCGGTGGTGCTGGAGATCCCCCGCGAGCGCTTCGACCACGCCCGCACCCTGCGCATGAACGAGTGGCAGGTGGTCTGGGAGGTGGTCATCCTGGGCACCATCGACCAGGCCATCGAGGTGCTGCGCCAGAACGCCGCCATCGGCTGGATGATGCTCACCATGGTCGAGGGGATCTCGCGCTCCGAGGGCGGCATCGGCGCCATGCTGCTCAACCAGAACAAGCACTTCCACCTGGCGGAGGTGTTCGCCATCCAGATCATGATCCTGCTGATCGGACTCTTCCAGGACTACGGGATCGGCGCGCTCCAGCGCCTGCTCTGCCCCTATGCCTCGCTGGTCCTGGAGAAGAGATAGCCATGGCCTTCGAATACACCCATGGCGCCACCCTGCTCAAGGCGGAGAACGTCAACGTCACCCTGGGCGGCTGCCCGATCCTCCGGGACCTGAACCTGGACGTCAAGGACATCCGCCGGCCCGGGGCCATCGCCGGCCAGGTGGTCGGATTGCTGGGACCGTCGGGCGTGGGCAAGACCACGCTGTTCCGGGTGCTGGCCGGGCTCGACAGGCCGGACACCGGCCGGGTGCTGATCGGCGAGCAGGGCGTGCCCGTGCAGCGCGGCATGGTCGGGGTCGTGGCCCAGAACTACCCGCTGTTCATGCACCGGACGGTGATGGGCAACCTGGTGGTGGCCGGCACCCGGTCCGGGCTCTCGCACAGGCAGGCGGTGGAGAAGGCGGTGGGATACCTGGAGCGCTTCGGCCTCATGGACCAGGCCGGCCTCTACCCGGCGCAGCTCTCCGGCGGCCAGCGGCAGCGGGTGGCCATCGCGCAGCAGTTCATGTGCAGCGAGAACTTCCTGCTCCTCGACGAGCCGTTCTCCGGCCTCGATCCGATGGCGGTCGACCGGGTGGCCGAGCTGCTCAACGAGGTGGCCTGCATGCACGAGCTGAACACGATCATCGTGGTCACCCACGACATCTCCGCGGCGCTGGAGGTGGCGGACACGATCTGGCTGATGGGACGCGACCGGGACCCGGAAGGAAAGATCATCCCTGGCGCGCGCATCCAGGAGAGCTACAATCTGATCGAGCGGGGGCTCGCGTGGCGGCACGGGATCGCCACGACGAACGAGTTCCTGGAGA
>JBJMGZ010000834.1:0-7051 GCA_045807605.1 Thermoanaerobaculia bacterium
CGCGGGGTCGCGGTGGAGCTCTCCAAGATCGCGAGCGATCTGCGGCTCCTCAACTCGGGTCCGCACTCCGGGCTCTACGAGATCGAGCTGCCGGCTCTGCAGCCGGGGTCGTCCATCATGCCCGGCAAGGTCAATCCGGCCGTGGCCGAGATGGTGAACATGGTCTGCTTTCACGTGGCCGGGCACGACGCGGCCATCGCCATGGCCGGCGAGGCGGGCCAGCTCGAGCTCAACGTGATGATGCCCTACGTGGCCTATGCGCTCCTGGAGGGGCTGGACGTGATGACGAGCGCGGTCCGCACCTTCGACGAGGACTGCGTGCGGCGGATCAAGGCGCATGAAGACCGCTGCCGGGAGTACGCCGAGCGCAGCGTCGGACAGGCGGCCAGGCTCAACGAAAAGCTCGGCTTTCTGGGCGCGGCCCGGGTGGCCGGGCGCGCCGTCGACACCGGCAGGAGCGTGCCCGAGGTGCTGGAAGAGGAGGAGGTCGCAAAGGGCTGAGCCTGCCCCCGGCACATGGGTTGCACGTGGAAAGTCCTGGCGCCGAGGCGTACACGGCGCCTTCCTTCATCAAGAACCCACAACCTGGAAGGAGTACCCCGTATGAAGGACCGCAGAGAGACTCTGATCGGATGGCTCAACGACGCTTACGCCATGGAAAAGGGCATCATCCCGGTGCTCGAGAACCATGTAAAGGATGCCGAGAAATTCCCGGAGATCCAGACCCGCCTGCGGGCGCACCTGGAGCAGACCCGGCGCCAGGCGGACCAGGTCAACATGCTCGTCGAGAGCCTCGGCGGCTCGACCTCGGCCGTGAAGACCACGATGGGCACCATCGGCGGCTTCTTCGCCGGCCTGTCCACGGGCGCGGCCCCGGACGAGCTGGTCAAGAACGCCCTCGCCGACTACTCGACCGAGCACTTCGAGATCGCCTCGTACCGCGCCCTGATCGCGGGCGCCCAGGCGCTCGGCGAGACCGAGGTCGTGCGGGTGTGCGAGCAGATCCTCCGCGAGGAGGAGGAGATGGCGCGCTGGCTGGAGAGCAATCTTCCCATGCTGGTCAACCTGTACCTGGGCGCGGAAGCGCCGGTCGGGGCCGGCGCCGGCTTCAGCGGGAGCGGCACGCCCAGCCGGGGCGGCACGACCCGCTTCTAAAGACAGAGACCCGGCAAAGAAGGGGCCCGGCCGGTCGGCCGGGCCCTTTTGTTTTCAGGCTTCGAAGCTGTCGCGGAAGCGCAGGCTCGGATTGGTCCGCACGCGCTGGAGGAAGGAGGTGACCTCCTCCACCAGCCCGAGGCTGAGCTGCTCCATCTCGGCGGCGTTCTGGAAGACGATCAGGGCCGCCAGCGCCTCGCGGTGAACCTCGCAGGACTGGAAGATCGGCAGCATCTCGGAGGCCAGGCGCTTGACGTCCGCGGTGCGCCCCTGGCGGGCGTAGAGGGCGGACAGCTCCAGGCAGACCAGCGCCACGTCGTAGGCGAGGCGGTCCGCGGTGAAGTCGTCGATGAGCTCGAGGAAGATGCTCTCGGCCGCGCCGGTCTGGCCGAGGGTCACGGCGATCGTGCCCTCCAGCCAGCGCAGGCGCAGGAAGTCGCTGCGCTTGCCCACCTGCTCGATGAGCTTGCGCGATTCGGGGATCAGCGCCGCGGCCTCGTGCACCTTGCCGCTGTCGAGCAGGCAGCCGATCAGGTTGGACTGGCTGATGGCGAGCAGGCGCGGCTCCTCCTCGCCGTCGAGCAGGAACAGGCTGTCGCGGAACCAGGTGCTCGCGGTGTCGGCGTCGCCGGAGTAGCGCAGGACCAGGCCCCTGGCCATCATCGCGCGGCCCTGGCCGTGCGGCTCGTTGACCTCGCGGTAGAGGGAGATCGCCGCGTCCAGCATTTCCAATGCCTCGTCGAAACGGCGCTGGGCGCGGCGCAGCGATGCCTTGTACTCCAGCAGCAGGGCTTCATCCAGGGGGTCGAGCCAGCCGGACGCGAGGTGGACCTCGGCCTGCCGGAAGGCCTGCTCGGCCTGCCGGAAATCGGACAGGACGCGCAGGGCGTTCCCCAGGCTGGCCCAGGCCCGCGCCTTGGCGGAGTCGATCGAGCCCGGGCCGTAGCTTGCCGGATCCAGGTGCTCGGTGACGTCGAGGGCGAGGCGCAGCATCTCCTCGGCCTTGCGCGGCTCCTCGAGGACCGCGGAGCGCGACCGGTCCACGAGCAGCTCGAAGAAACCCCAGCTCTGGAATCGGGAGTCCTCCCACACCAGGTCGCGGCGGGCGCCGGCGGCCAGATCGCGGATCTCGCGCCAGAGCCGGCCGGCCTCCTGGCGCTCGCGGCTCAGCAGCGCCCGCCTCTCCACGCCTTCCCGCCGGGCCTCGAGGAGCACCTGGCGGACCAGGTTCCGGTATCCGAGCTCCAGGCCTTTCGAGGCCTCCGCACCCCAGAGGCGCACGCCGGCTGGAGCCGGAAGCATCTCGATCAGGCGCGCTTCGCAGGCCGGACAGGTGAAGAGATGCCGCTGGAGGGTACGGCTCGGCTCCTCCGGAAGCTCATCGTCGAGAAAACGCTCGAGCGTCTCGAGGTCAGGGTGCCACTCGGTCATAGCGCGACCCTCCATGCTCACTGACTACGAATTCAGAGTCATACACTCATTTGCCCCGCCCTGGCAAGCGGCGCCTCAGGGCTTGCCGTGCGGGTCGAAGCCGTTGCCCTCGCGGTTCGCCGTGTCCGGGTCCGCGCCCGGCTTCTGGCCCGGAGGCCAGGAGTCGGCGTCGGCAGCCAGGCGGAAGAGGTTCAGGAAGCTTCCGACCGTCTGGACGAGTGTACGGCTCCAGTCCGGCATCTGGATGGAAAGGGGAGTGCCGTTGCGCCCGGCCGGGGCCGCATAGGCGCTCGCCAGGGGGAGGAGAAGGGCGACGACGACGAGGGAGAGAACCGTGCGGCGCAGAGTGCTACCAGACATTGAATCTCCATTTCCGGCCGGTCATCCGGAACGCCACCACGGCTTCCAGTGCCTGCCAGTCAACCCATATGAAAGATGATCTGGAACAGATCCTATAAGTTCCCAGGACCCGCGCAAGCGGTGGTTTGCTCACAAAGTGAGCGACGCTAGTCAACTCCTGCGCACTGCTTGAGATGGAGTCAGGCGCTTCGCAACAGGGAAGCGGTGCCGGCGCATTGGAGACTTCCCTTCCGAGTTGATCATGATATCGTTGGTAACAAATAGAGGAGGCCGACCCGTGAGCGAAATCGACAGCCGTGGATACAGCCGACCGGACGCCCTGGTCTCGACGGACTGGGTGGCCGAGCACCTGAACGATCCTGCCGTGCGCCTGGTGGAGTCCAACGAGGACCCGCTGCTCTACCCGAGCGGCCATATTCCCGGCGCGGTCGAGGTGGACTGGACGCGCGACCTGAACGATCCCCTGCGCCGCGACTATCTGGGCCGCGAGGGGTTCCAGAACCTGATGCGCCGCATCGGCGTCACGCCGGACACGACGATCGTGCTCTACGGCGACAAGAACAACTGGTGGGCCACCTACGCGCTCTGGGTGTTCCGGCTGTTCGGGCACGAGAACGCGAAGATCATGGACGGCGGCCGCATCAAGTGGGTGAAGGAGGGGCGCCCGATGACCACGGACGTGCCCACCTACCCGGCGAGCCAGTACCAGGCGCGCGAGCGCGACGACAAGAAGATCCGGGCCTTCCGCGACGAGGTGCTCAAGCACCTGGAGCAGGGCCGGCCGCTGATCGACGTGCGCAGCCCCGACGAGTACACCGGCAAGAAGCTGCACATGCCCGAATACCCGAACGAGGGAGCGTTGCGCGGCGGGCACATCCCGGGCGCGGCGAACATCCCCTGGGCGCGGGCGGTCAATCCGGACGACGGCACCTTCAAGACCGCCGAGGAGCTGCGCGCGCTCTACGAGGGGGAGGCCAAGGTCAAGGAGGACGACGACGTGATCGTCTACTGCCGGATCGGCGAGCGCAGCAGCCACACCTGGTTCGTGCTCACCCACCTCCTGGGCTACCCGAAGGTGCGCAACTATGATGGGAGCTGGACCGAATGGGGCAACCTCGTCGGGGTGCCCATCGAGAGGTAGCATGCCGGAGATCCCCGAGAAGCTGGCCAACACGCTGGATGCGCTCTCCATGGTCCCGGACCGCAACGAGCGCATCCAGCTCCTGATCGACATCGCCGGGAAGTTCAAGGACGTCCCGCCCGAGGTCGCCACCCGTCCCTTCCCCGAGGAGAACCGGGTGCCGGCCTGCGAATCGGAAGCCTTCGTCTGGGCCGAGCGCCGCCCGGACGGCCGCCTGGACTACCACTTCGCGGTGGAGAACCCCCAGGGCATCTCCGCCAAGGCCATGGCCGTGATCCTCAAGGACAGCCTCTCCGGCCAGCCGCTCGACCAGGTCGCCGCCGTGCCCCAGGACGTCGTCTACCAGGTCTTCGGCAAGGAGCTCTCCATGGGAAAGTCGATGGGGCTCATGGGGATGGTGGGCATGGTCTCGACGCTCGCAAAGCGGGCGCAGGAGCAAAGGACCTAAAGGACCTAAAGGACCTAAAGGACATCAACGACAAAGCCTCCGGAGTCCTTTTGGTCCTTTAGGTCCCTTACGTCCTTTGTCTTGCAAAGTACTTGACGCTCCCTCCGCTCCAGGAGTACCCTGCTCCCGTGGCCGATCCGCAGCGCCTCCGTTCCGTGCCTCCTCCCGAGCCGCTTCACCTGCGGGCCATGGACAACCTCCGGTTCATCCGGGAGACCATGGAGGGGGCGTCCCGCTTCACGGACGTGTCGGGCCTCGGCACGGTGGCGACGGGGCTCTCGGCGCTGGCCACGGCCTGGATCGCCTCCCGCCAGGGAGGCTTCCCGGGATGGCTCGCGGCCTGGCTCGTGGACGCGGTCGCAGCGGTCCTGATCCTGGCCGGCACCAGCGCCTGGAAGGCCCGCCAGACCCGCAGCGACCTGTTCACGCTGCCGGTCCGCCGCTTCGTCCTCGCCCTGTTCCCTCCCCTGGCCGCCGGCGCGCTGCTGACCTTCGTCCTGATCGGCCAGGGCGCCTTCGGCGTGCTCCCCGGGGTCTGGCTTCTCCTCTACGGCACCGGTGTCGTGACCGGCGGCGCCTTCTCGGTGCGCATCGTGCCGCTGATGGGAGTGGCCTTCATGGCCGTGGGAGCGGCGGCCCTGGCCGCGCCCGTCGCCTGGGGGAACGCGTTCATGGCCGCCGGTTTCGGCGGGCTGCACGTCCTGTTCGGGATCTGGATTGCCAGGAGGCACGGTGGCTAGGCGGCACGCCATCGCCGACGACGAAGGAGGGCCGATGGGTCCCCACGCGGCGGACACCGAGCCGGTCCCGCGGACCGCGCTCGACCTCGACCGCCTGATCCACGAACGGATGCGCCTCGGCATCGTCAGCGCCTTGGCCGTCAACGACCACCTGAGCTTCAACGACCTGAAGAAGCTCCTGCAGACGACCGACGGCAACTTGAGCGTGCACGCCCGCAAGCTGGAGGAGGCCGGCTACGTCACCTGCGAGAAGTACTTCGAGGGCCGGATGCCCAAGACCGAGTACCGGCTCACCCACCCCGGCCGCCAGGCGCTCCAGCGCTACCTCGACCACATGGAAGCGATCATCCACGCCACCCGGGAGGCGTGAGTTTTTTTGCCCATCCACTTTATGAGACAAAGCAATTTACCGCTCACCCTGGCCGCCGTCCTTGTCCTTGGTGTCCTTGCCGTCCTTGGTGTCCTTGGTATCCTTTCGCTCCGGTCCGGCGCCCGTCCGGCCGACTTGAGCCCGCTCATCCAGGCGGCGCGCTCGGGAGAGGCGGAGAGCGTGCGCCTGCTGGTGGAAGCCGGGGCCGACCCCGATCGCCGGGACGACGGGCCCAACGGCTGGACCCCCCTTCTGCACGCGGTCCACAAGGACCAGCCCGCGGCCGTCCGCGAGCTGCTCGCGGATGGGGCCGACGTCAACCGGCCGGCGCCCAACGGACTGACGCCGCTGATGCTGGCGGCCTCCCAGGCCGAGCCGGAGATCGTCGAGGTGCTGCTCGCGGCCGGGGCGGACCTCCACGCCTCCACGCCGGACGGCAAGACGGTCCTGACCTGCGCAGTGATGGGAGGGGAGCCGCGGATCGTCCGCGCCCTGATGGAGAGGGCGCCGGACCTGCGGCTGCGGAACACGGCGAAGGACTGGGGGGCGCGGGCGTTCGCCTGGATCCGGGGCCGGTCCGAGGTGCTCGACGCGATCGGAGGAGGGAAGCGATGAGCCGGATGCACGTGGCGATCATCATGGATGGCAACGGCCGCTGGGCGACCGCGCAGGGCCGGCCGCGCACGGCCGGTCACGTGGCCGGCGCCGAGGCGGTGCGGCGGACGGTCGAGGCCGCCCAGAACCTCGGGATCGGCACGCTGACCCTCTTCGCCTTCTCCTCGGACAACTGGCAGCGCCCGCCCGAGGAGGTCGGAGCGCTCATGCGCCTCTTCCGCCGCTACCTGGTCAAGGAGGCCGCCCGCTGTGCCAGGGACGGCGTGCGGATCCAGGTGATCGGCCGTAGAGACCGCCTCTCCCCCCTGCTGGTCAGGATCATCGGGCAGGCCGAGGCCATGACGGCGGGAGGCCGGGAGGCCCTGCTGCGGATCGCCATCGACTATTCGGCCCGGGACGCGATCCTGCTGGCGGCCAGCCGCCTGAACGGTGGCGAAGCTTCGCGAGAAACCTTCTCCCGCCTCCTGGCCGAGGAGAACCCGCTGCCGGATGTGGACCTCCTGATCCGCACCGGCGGCGAGAAGCGGCTCTCGGACTTCCTGCTCTGGGAGTGCGCCTACGCCGAGCTGGCCTTCACCGACCGCATGTGGCCCGACTTCGGCCCTGACGACCTCGCCGAGGCCGTCCGCGACTTCTACCGCCGGGACCGCCGATTCGGGCGGGTGCCAGTGGTAGAGGTGCTGGAGGTGGAACGGCGGCTGGCGGTCGGCTAGCCATGCGAGCAATGTAGGGGAGGGGCTTGCCCCCTCCCGGGAGGGGGAAGGTCCGCTGGTCGAGGATGTGCCCGTTCG
>JBJMGZ010000835.1:0-3100 GCA_045807605.1 Thermoanaerobaculia bacterium
CGCGGGTGTGGGCATCGTACAACCCAAAGTGGTGTTCAGATAAGGCAAATAGCTGGCTCGTGCTACAATGCCGAGCCGAATGGAAATGTAAGGAGGAGTTTGCTTTGGCGCAAACCGTGGAAATCAAAGAGAAGATCATTCAGGACTACCGGGTTCACGAGCACGACACCGGTTCGCCGGAGGTGCAGGTGGCCCTGCTCACCAGCCGGATCACCGAGCTGACGGAGCATTTCAAGACCCACACCAAGGACCACCATGGCCGCCGCGGGCTGCTGAAGCTCGTGGGCCGCCGCCGCCGCTTGCTGGACTATCTCAAGCGGCAGGACCTGGAGCGCTACCGCTCCACCATTGAGCGCCTCGGACTCCGCAAGTAGGCAGCTCCCGCCCGCCGCCCGACACCCGGCAGGTCCCGACGCAAACAACCGTCGCCTCGGGACCGCCCACCCCACCCATCGGGCATGAAAGCCGGCCACGGCTTTGACGCGGCGAAATTGTAGGCAGACGAGAGAGAAAGAGACGAGAAAGAAACGAAAACCATGAAGCAAAGAAGAGAAGTCAACGTCGGAGGCAGCACCCTCATCCTGGAAACCGGCCATCTGGCCAAGCAGGCCGACGGATCGTGCACGGTCCGCCTCGGCGACACGGTCGTCCTGGCCACGGCCTGCATGGACGACAAGGGCGGCATCGAGCGCGACTTCCTGCCGCTGACCGTGGACTACCGGGAGTACACGGCCGCGGCCGGCAAGATCCCGGGCGGCTTCTTCAAGCGCGAAGGGCGGCCCACCGAGAAGGAAGTCATCACCTCCCGCCTGATCGACCGCCCGCTCCGCCCCCTGTTCCCCGATGGCTACTATGCCGAGACCCAGATCATCGGCTTCTGCCTGTCGGCGGACGGCGAGAACGATCCGGACATCCTGGCGATCAACGGCGCCTCGACCGCGCTGGTGCTCTCGAACATCCCCTTCTACCACCCCATCGGGGCGGTGCGGGTGGGCCTGATCGACGGCGAGATCATCATCAACCCGACCAACAGCCAGCGCGACGTCTCGGACCTCGACCTCGTGGTCGCGGGCACCGAGGAAGCGGTCGCGATGGTCGAGGCCGGAGCGAACCAGATCTCCGAGACCATGATGCTCGAGTGCATCTTCCGGGCGCACCTGGAGATCCAGAAGATCATCAAGGCCCAGCACGAGCTCTACCGCGAGAGCACCAAGCAGAAGCCGAGCTGGTCGGCTCCCGAGGCCTACCCCGAGTCGCTCTACGAGCAGGTCAAGGGCGACATCTACGCCCAGCTCAAGGCCGCGCTGTTCACGAAGAAGAAGTTCGAGCGCAAGGACGCGGTCAAAGCCGTCACCAAGCCCTATCTCGCCCAGCTCCCGGCCGAGGAGCCCGACAAGCGCAAGCAGGTCGGCAAGATCATCACCCGCCTGGAGGAGGAGATCCTCCGCGAGGTGGTGCTCAACGACCGCACCCGCTTCGACAGCCGGCGCCTGGACGAGATCCGCAACATCGACATCGAGGTCGGCCTGCTCCCCCGGACGCACGGCTCGGCGCTCTTCACCCGCGGCGAGACGCAGGCGCTCGTCTCCTCCACCCTGGGCACGAGCCGCGACGCCCAGGTGATCGAGGAGTACGAGGGCGAGAGCATCCAGAAGTTCATGCTCCATTACAACTTCCCGCCCTTCTCCGTGGGCGAGGTGAAGTTCCTGCGCGGCCCCGGCCGCCGGGAGATCGGCCACGGCGTGCTGGCCCGGCGGTCGCTCCTGCCGGTGCTGCCGCACGAGGACGAGTTCCCGTACACGATCCGCGTGGTCTCGGACATCCTGGAGTCGAACGGCTCCTCGTCCATGGCCACGATCTGCGGCGCCTCGCTCGCGATGTTCGACGCCGGCGTGCCGCTGCTCGCTCCGGTCGCCGGCGTCGCCATGGGCCTGATCAAGGACGGGGACAACTTCGCCGTTTTGACTGACATCGCCGGCCAGGAGGACCACTACGGCGACATGGACTTCAAGGTCGCCGGCACCCGCGACGGCATCACCGCGCTGCAGATGGACATCAAGATCACGGGCGTGACCCGCGAGATCATGCAGCAGGCGCTGGAGCAGGCGCGCGTCGGCCGGATGCACATCCTCGGGCTCATGGAGCAGACGATCCCGCAGCCCCGGGTGGACATCTCGAAGTTCGCGCCGCGGCTCTACACGATCCAGATCTCGAAGGAGAAGATCCGCGACATCATCGGACCCGGTGGCAAGACGATCCGCTCGATCATCGAGGAGACCGGCTGCCAGATCGAGGTCGGGGACGACGGCCGCGTGGTCATCGCGTCGCCCGACGAGCCGGCGGCGAAGCGCGCCATCCAGATGATCGAGCGCCTCACCGAGGTGCCCGAGGTGGGCAAGACCTACACCGGCCAGGTCCGGCGGGTCGAGGCCTACGGCGCCTTCGTGGAGATCATGCCGGGCACGGACGGCCTGGTGCACATCAGCGAGCTCGCTCCCTACCGCGTCCGCGAGACTTCGGACGTGGTCAAGGAGGGCGACGAGATGACCGTCAAGGTCATCTCCATCGACGAGACGGGCCGGGTCCGGCTGTCGCGCAAGGCCGTGATCATGGAGGCGCCCGACTACGATCCCTCGCAGTACGAGGGCATGGAGATGGCCATGGCCGGCGCCGAGGGCGGCGAGCGCGAGCCCCGTGGAGACCGCGGCGGCGATCGGGGTGGGCGTGGCGGCGACCGGGGTGGACGCGGCGGGCGGGGCGGCGACCGGGGTGGGCGCGGCGGCGGCGGCGGACGCAGGTAAGCCTCTTCCTCTTCCACGCTCAAGGGCGGTCCTCCGGGGCCGCCCTTTTCCTTTAGACTCCCTGCCATGATCGGCCGCAACGAGCTCGTCGCCTACCTGGATGAGTACCTGGACGCCACCAACGGCCGCGACTACGGTCCGAACGGCCTGCAGGTGGAAGGCAAGGAAGAGATCCGGAAAATCGTGACCGGCGTCTCCGCCTGCCACGAGCTGTTCGTCCGCGCCCGGGAGGCCGGGGCGGATGCGGTCCTGGTCCATCACGGCCTCTTCTGGGAGGGGATGCCGCGTGTCCTCACCGG
>JBJMGZ010000836.1:0-3107 GCA_045807605.1 Thermoanaerobaculia bacterium
CGGGCCGGTACCCGCTGGCGCCGCGATGGGCGATGACGAGGGGGCGGGTCGGCATGACTGAAAAGTCTACTCGAAGCTCGGCGGGGAGAAAGATGTCGTGGATTGACGCTCCTGCTTGCCGTGATCGAGATCGGTGTCGAGCAGGCAAGCGGTCGGCTGGCAGAGCTCCTAGAGCGGGCGCGCACCGGGGAGTACGTCTTCATCACCGAGAGACACGGGTCGAATACGGCTGAGCCGCGGCCTTCGCTGGTGGGATCATCAGCTAAGCTCGCGGCATGCCCACCCCCGCCCACCGCCTCCAGGCCCGCATCCGTGCCGAAGGGCCGATCCCCTTCGCCGCGTTCATGGAGGAGGCCCTCTACGGCGAGGGAGGGTACTACCGGCGCGAGGACGTGCCCATCGGTGAGGCGGGTGATTACGTCACCGGGTCCTCCTTCTCTCCGCTCTTCGGTCGCGCCACCGCCAGGCTGTTGCGGCGGCTCGACCAGGCGCTCGGCCGGCCGGCGGACCTCTTCGAGGCGGGATACGGAACCGGGGTCCATCTGAGTCACGTAGCCGGTGGTGACCGCAAGGTTCTCGCCTGGGACCGGATCGCGCGGACGGTCCCGGCCGGAGTCGAGCGGTTCGAGCGGCTGGAGGAGGTCGGCCGGATCGAGGGTCTGATCTTCTCCTACGAGCTTTTCGATGCCCTGCCCGTCCATCGCCTGATCGGGCGCGACGGCGGTATCGGGGAGCTGTGGGTGGACCTGGACGGCGACGGCGGCTTCACCTGGACGGAAGCCGAGCTGTCCGATCCCGCGCTTCCGGACCTCCTGGGCGGCGCCGTCCTCCAGCCCGGCCAGATCGCCGACCTCGCTCCGGGCTGGGTCCCTCTCTATGCCGAGCTGGTCCGCCGCCTCGGACGCGGCCTCCTCGTCACCTGCGACTACGGCTTCGAGCGCGAGCGCCTCCTGGATGTCCGCATTCGCCAGCATGGCACTCTCGCCTGCTACTCCCGGCAGCGGGTCCACCGCAACCCGTTCGTCCTGGTGGGGGAGCAGGATCTCACGGCGCACGTGGATTTCACGGCCTTGAGACAGACCGGCGAACAGGCGGGGCTCACGACGGTGGCCCTCACCCGTCAAGCCCTCTGGCTCACCGCCTGCGGTCTCTTCGAAGACCTCCAGGATGCCGGGCCCGAAGCCCGCCAGGAAGCCATGGCCCTCCTCGACGGCGAGGGCATGGGACAGGACATCCGGGTGCTCGTTCAGGCCCGGGATGTGGAGGTTGGGGAGGTGCTGGACCTGCGGGTGCTGGGGGTCCGGACGCCTCAAGCGAGGTCGTCCGCCGGTGGCGGCACGTCCGGATAGGGCTCGACCGGCTCTCCCAGAGCCTTCATGGCTGCGATGAAGAGATGAGGAAAGGAGAGAGGTACCGTACGGCAGAGATGTACGATCCGGCGACGGAGCGCAGCAGCCTCCTCGCCGGGTCCGGCCGCGAGCCGGTAGAGCTCGCGCCAGGCTTCGAGCTCGCCCCGGTCGAGGATCTGGGCCAGGACCTCGTCGCTCCGGAGGTCCAGCCGGTCACGGTTCCAGAGCGCCGCCGACCGCGACAGATCGAAGCGGCTCATCCCTTGCCCTCCTGTGCGCCCAGCAGCAGCGTCGAGAGCATTTGAGCCCAAGCGCGCCCACGCGCGGTCACATGCTCCCAGGTGTTCCAAGGCGGCTTGAGGCCGCGATAGCTCGCCAGGTCGACCTCCGCGGCATCGACGGGCCGGCCCGAGCCCAGTCTCTCGATGACCTCGGCCAGCACCGAAGCGCCGCTCGCCTGCGGATAAAGCTCGTCGAGCGGCCGAAGGGCGTCACGGACTCCCTCCTCCCCCAGACGCTCGAAGAGCACCACGGTGTCGAGATAGTCGCGGACGGTGAATCGGGTCGCGAGCAGCCACGATTTGATGCGCGCCATCTCGGCGAGCGTGGGCACCCGCAGGCCGGCGATCTCTTCGGTTTCCAAGGGCTGGACGCGCCGGAGTTGGCGGATGCCGGTGAGGACGCCCTGCAGGCGGCCGAGGATGAGGACCGGCCGGCGGACCCGCGAGGTCTTCCAGCCGGCGGCGGCTTCGAGATCGTCCAGCACCTGGTCGAACCGGCCGTGCAGATCGGCGAGGACATGGTCTCCATCGAGGCTCACGCGATGCCCCGCATGGAGCGCGGCGGCGGTGCCTCCCACCAGCACGGCGCCCGGCACCAGCGCCTGGAGATGCCGCTCCGCGGCCAGCAGACGCTCCCAATCCTCCAACGGCTTCCCGGTCATGCGACAAGGATAGCGCGGTCACCCGGTTGCTGGACCTGCTGATGCTCGGGGTCCGGTAAGCTTCCGTCCATGCAAGCGCTTCTTCTTCTCCTCGCCCTCGCCCAGCCCGCCTCTCCACTTGTGGATGTCCGCATGGTTACGGACGAAGCGGACGCTGTGCTCTCCATCCTGGCCAGGAAGGCTCCGGGGCAGCCGGTCTCTGACGCGGATTGGCAGCGGCTGTTCTCCAGCGAGGGCTACGTCCGGCTCAAGAAGCGGGACACCCAGATGGGCCGGCCGTTCGAGGATGCGGACTTCCGGACGTTCGTGCTCTCCGGCGACCTCGCGAAGCGGGCTCCGGACCTGACCCGGACCCTGGGCCTGTGGAGCGGGGTGGACCCCGCCGCCGCCGCGCGCCGCGCCCTGGCCTATCTGCCCGAGGGGGCGCGCATCCGGGCCAAGATCTATCCGGTGATCAAGCCCAAGGACAACAGCTTCGTGTTCGAGGTGAAGACCGATCCGGCCATCTTCCTCTACCTCGATCCGGCCGTGCCGCCAGAGAAGCTCGAAAACACGCTCGCCCACGAGCTCCATCACATCGGCTTCGGCGGGAGCTGCCCGTCCCCGGCGGTCGAGGCGGAGGTTGCGAAGCTCCCGGCGGCCACCCGGACCGCGCTCCTCTGGATGGGCGGCTTCGGCGAGGGGATCGCCATGCTCGCCGCGGCCGGCGGCCCCGGCTTCCATCCTCATGCCGTGAGCCCGGCAGCGGATCGCAAGCGCTGGGACCGCGACGTAGCCCGGTTCCCCGAGGACCTCCGCAGGATCGAAGCCTTCTT
>JBJMGZ010000837.1:0-4997 GCA_045807605.1 Thermoanaerobaculia bacterium
CTGGCGCACGGCCGGGGTGCCATACTCGGGGTAGGCGCAGCAGAAGAGGCCCGTGTTCGCCGCCGGTCCGGGGGGTGGCTCTGGAGGGGGAAGAAACAGACCGGCGGCGCGGAACGGGTAGGGGGAATCGACAGGCTCGACCTCCCAGCAGCCCCACGGCCGGCCGCACTCGGGAGCGGGGAGGTGGAGCCATCCAAAACGCTCGTAGGACGGGAGCCAGTCCGCCGCGCCCGTGAAAGGGGCGGCGTCGAGGATCAGAAGCCCGGCGATCGCGCCCGGCACCAGGATCGCCCAGCGGCGGAACCGCAGCAGCCGGGCCGCCGCGAACCCGGCTCCCGCCGCGGCTCCGAACGTGGCGAGCCCCAGAAAACGCCAGGGGAACTGGATCGCCGCCAGCCCCGGCACCGCCAGGGAGATCCACGCGGCCAGCTTGCCCATGGAGAGAGCCAGCGCCAGGAGGACCATCCATGGCAGTCCCTTCGCCTCCCGCCGGTCCAGGCCCGCGGCGAGCGGCAGGAGCGACAGCAGCCCGAGCCCGAAGTAGAAGGGCATCTCCTGGACCGTGCCCTCCGCCGGGTCGCCGGCCGGGCTGGACACGTGGAGCCCCGCCCAGGGTCGGCGCCAGAGCAGGTCGCGCAGATCGAGCCCGTGCAGGTAGAGGTACTCGCGCTGGCTGCCCTGCGCAATCCTGCCCACCTCCAGGCTCCGCAGCCCGGCGGCGAACGGCACGACGAAGAAGCCGGCCAGGGCCGCGCCCAGCAGCCAGACGCCCAGGTTCCGGATGGCGGTCCCGGGAAGCCTCCGGAAGCCGGAGAGCGTCCACACCCCCAGCCCGATGGTCGACATGAGCGCGCTGATCGGATGGGTGACGATGAGCAGGGCCGCGGGCACGGCTGCGATCGCCATGCGGCGCCGGCCTCCGTCGCGCACGGCCTCGACGCCGAAGAGAAAGACGAGCGGCAGGAGGGCCAGGGCGGCGCACTCTCCGAACGCCGCGCGGTACTGGGTGTCGAGCAGGCGGTAGGGAGCGAACGCATAGGCCGCCGCGGCAACGAGTCCCGCCCGGCGGTCGCCGGTCCAGCGCGTCACCGCGGCAACCATGGTCATCGCCGCCAGGGCGCCGAAGGCGAGAAAGCCCGCCTTGACCACCTCTACCGGAGCCATGCCGGCCAGGGAGAGGGGGAGGGTCGCGTATAACGCCCCGGGGCCGTAGAACTGAAGCACCGGCATGCCCAGGCCGAGCCCGTGCAGCCAGAGCGCGGCCGGATCGCCGCCGGCGGCCTCCCGGGCCACGGCCCACACTCCCCACAGGTGGTGCAGCGTGTCGTGCCCGCGCGGGATACCCGGGGCGAACAGGAGATGGCCGGCGGCCAGGCCCATGACGGCGGCCAGGGGCAGGTCGAGCCACGGCCGCGGTCTCTCGCCGCCGGTCCCGGCCAGCACCGCGAAGAGCACGGCCGCGGCCACCAGCACGATCCCTCGGGGAGCGATCGCGGTCTCTCCCGAGGTCGTGGCCAGGAGGAGCGGCAGCGCCAGGAGCGGCAGGAGGAGCGGAAGCCGGCGCAGCAGGGTCACGGCGACCTCTCCCGGCGGACCAGGACCAGGAGAGAGAGAGCGGTCAGGAGGCTGAGCGCGCAGCCCGCGAGACGGGCCGGAGTCCAGATGTCGAACCGGAGCTGGAGCACCGGCTGGCCGGCCTCGACCGGCGCCATGAGGAGCCCCTCCCAGTTCGGCTGGACCTCGCGCCATCCGTCCTTCGTCAGGGCCTGCCAGCCGGGGAAGTACATCTCCAGCACCAGCACCTTGCCGGGCCGGCCGTCGAGCTCCACCGCGATCTCCCCGCCGCCGCGCGCGAACCTGCGGGGCTCGGGCCGGCCGTGGCCGCTCGACCATTCGGCATAGGGCCGCGCGCCCTCCAGCCTCATGTCGTCGACGAGCGGCATGGCGAGCCACTGCACGCCGGCCCGGGTGAGCACCTTCATGTCCATCTCCGGGTAGAAGGCTTCCTGGGTCACAGGCGTCATGTACTCGGGCGTGTAGGCGCAGCAGAAGAGCCCCACCGGAGCCGGCTTGAGCGGCGGGACGAACAGGCCGGCGACCCGGAACGGGCCGGGCGGACCGGCCGGCCGGTACTGCCAGCATCCCCGGCCCTCGCCACATTCCTGCCTGTGCTCGAGCCGTCCAAACCCCTCGTAGGAAGGGTACCAGCCCGGAGCGCCCGTGTAGGGGAACGCGTCCAGGAGGAGCAGCGCGCCCAGGGCTCCCGGCACTGCCCGCTGCACGATCCGGCGGCGGCCCTGTCCCAGATCCAGCAGCCGGACCGCGGCGAAACCCGCGAGCGCCGCGGCCCCGCAGGTCGCCGGGCCGAGGAACCTCCAGGCCCATTGCAGCGATCCGGTCTGGGGAAGGACCCGCACGAGCACCCAGGCCAGGGGGTGAAGCGTGAGGGCCAGGGTCCCGGCCGTCATCCAGACCAGCCCTCGCGGCGCTTTCGTTGCCCCCAGCGGCACGAGCGACAGGAGGACCAGGCCGAAGTAGTAGGGCATCTCCTCGTCCGTCCCGTCGCCGTCCTCGCCGGATCCGAGGCTGAACCGGAGGCGCGTCCAGAGCCGCCGGTGGACCAGCTCCCGAGGGTCCAGCGCGTGACTCTCGAAGAAGCCCGCGATCTTGCCCTCCTCGAGCCAGCCGGCGACGACCAGGTGGCGGGAGCCGGAGACGAAGGGCACCACGAAGAACCCTGCCAGGGCCGCGCCCAGCGCGGCGACCGCGAGGAGCCGCGCCAGCCTGCGCCCGAGGTCCGCCAGCGGCAGCGGGGCCTCGGCGGTGATCCAGATCCCCAGGCAGATCCCGGCCATGAGGACGCTGATCGGATGAGTGAGCGTGAGCAGGGCCAGGACGACGGCCGCCGCGGCCATCCGGCGCCTGCCCCCCTCCCGCGCCGCGGCAATTCCATGGAGGAGGACGAGCGGCAGGATCGCCAGCGCCGCGCTCTCGCCGAGCGCAGCGCGATAGTGGACGTCGAGCAGGCGGTAGGGCGCGAACGCGTAGGCCGCCGCCGCGACCAGGCCCGCCCGGCGGTCGCCCGTCCACCGGCTGACCGCGAAGCACTGGGTCGTCGCGGCCACGGCCCCGAACACCAGGAAGGCCGCCTTGAGCGCCGCCTCCGGGCTCAGGCCGGCGAGGGAGAAGGGGAGCGCGGTGTAGAAGGAGAGCGGACCGTAGAACTGGAGCAGCGGCGTCCCCAGGTTGATGCCGTGCACCCAGAGCGCGGCCAGGCTGCCGCCCGCCACCTCCGAGGCCACGGACCAGACCCCCCAGAGATGGTGGAGCGTGTCGTGACCCCGCGGCAGGCCGGGAGTGAACAGGAGATGGCTGGCCGCGAGCCCGAGGAGAGCGGCGAAAGGCAGGTCGACCCAGGGCCGGAGCGCCCGCCTGCCGATACCGGCCACGACTGAAAAGACGACCGCGGTGGCCAGCACGACCGTCCCGAGAGGCCGGATGGCCACGCTGCCCGAGGTCGAGGCGACGAGCAGAGGCACCGCGAGGAGCGGCAGCGCCAGCGGGACCTTGGAAAGCGCCTTCATGGCCGAGGGCGGCAGTATATATCCGCCCCCTCAAGCGCTCCCTGATAGACTCCCGCGCGGAGGGGCTTCGATGAGTCAAGCGGTCAAGGTGGGGATCTTCGCGACCGTCTGCCTGGTGATCCTGGCGGTCCTGATCTGGAAGATTGAAGACATCAACCCGTTCGCGGACAAGGGCCGGCGGATCGACGCGGTCTTCGACTCCGTAGCCGGGCTCGACGAAAAGGCCTCGGTGCGGGTGGCGGGCGTCCGCGTGGGCCGGGTCGACGGCGTGGGCCTGGATGGCCGCAAGGCCCGCGTGACGCTGCTCCTCGAGAAGCCGGTGGATATGCCCCAGGGGACCATCGCCCGCGTGGCGAACCTGGGTCTGCTGGGGGAGAAGTACATCGAGATCATCCCTGGACCCGCGGGCGGGCCGCCGCTGCCTCCGGATGCCGTGCTCCCCGGCGTGACGCCGCCCTCGATCGACGAGGCCATCGCCAAGTTCAACGAGATCGGCGACTCGATCCAGGAGATGACCGGCTCGCTCTCCGGCGCCGACATCGGCGGCGGCATCAACCGCCTCGTGGACGAGCTGGAGCTGACCAGCCGCGAGATCCGCCTGCTGTTGGCCGAGAACCGCGCCAACCTGAACGCGACGATCGGCAACTTCCGCGAGGCGAGCGCCGCCCTGTCGCGGGAGCTGCCCCGGCTGGCCGACCAGATGAACCGCACCCTCGTCCAGATCGAGTCCCTGGTGGCCGACAACCGCGGCCAGGTCTCCGACAGCCTGAGCAACATCCGCGAGGTCACGGACCGCCTCCAGACCTCGGTCGACAACTTCAACCAGATCTCCGGCAAGGTCGCCCGCGGCGAAGGCACGCTGGGCAAGCTGATCAACGACGAGAAGGCCTACGACGAGGTGATCTCGACGCTCGACAGCATTCAAGGAGGAGTGGAGACCCTGAGCGGCACGCTCGGGGCCATCAACCGCTTCCGCATCGACCTCGACATGCAGGGCTACGTCCTGCCCGGCCTGGAGGACAACAGCTCCCACACCGCGCTCCTGCTGGACATCGACCCGCAGGACGAGAAGCGCCTCTACCGCGCCGGCATCACCAGCCCGCCGGGAGGCAAGCGGCGCGAGAAGACCGAGACCATCACCGTCACGAACCCGGACGGCACCACCGACGTCACCACGGTCAACAAGATCACCACCGACAAGACCTACGCCGCCACGGGCCTCTTCGGCTATCGCGCCCCGGGGGACGTCCGCCTCTTCGCCGGCCTGATCGAGAACAGCGGCGGCGCGCAGGTGGAGTATCCGCTGCTCGACGACCGCTTCCTGGTCTCCTTCGAAGCCTTCGACTTCAACCGTCCCCAGGACCTCTCCCCCCACCTGCGCCTGAGCGGCCGCTGGCGCTTCCACCCCAACCT
>JBJMGZ010000838.1:0-2769 GCA_045807605.1 Thermoanaerobaculia bacterium
ACCGGCACGAGAGGCGGAGCGGTCGCCAGCGCACCCGACCGCCGCGCCGCCTCGACCCGGGAGGCGAGATCCGCCAGCCGCGGGGCCTCGAAGAGGTCGTGCAGCGGCAGCTCGACGCCCAGCGTGTCCCGCAGGCGCGACACCACCCGGGTGGCGAGGAGCGAATGGCCGCCCAGCTCGAAGAAGTCGGAGTCCGCGCCGACCCGCTCCACCCCGAGGAGCCCGGCCCAGATGCCGGCGAGGATCTCCTCGACCGGCGTGCGCGGCGCCACGGCCCCCTCGCCGCCGCCGTCCCATTCGGGAGCCGGCAGGGCCTTGCGGTCCACCTTGCCGTTGGGGGTGAAGGGGAACGCGGCGAGCGTCACGAAGGCGGCGGGCACCATGTACTCCGGCAGGCGCTCGCGCAGCGAATCGCGCAACGCCTCGACCGAGATCTCTCCCGTTACATAGGCCACCAGCCGCTTGTCTCCCGGCCTGTCTTCGCGAGCCAGCACGACCGCCTCGCGGACCCCGGGCAACGCCGTCAGCGCCGTTTCGATCTCGCCCAGCTCGACGCGGAAACCGCGCAGCTTCACCTGATGGTCCAGCCGGCCGAGGAACTCGAGGGTGCCGCCGGCCCGCCAGCGCGCGCGGTCGCCGGTGCGGTAGAGGCGCTCCCCCGCCGTCCCGAAGGGATCGGGCACGAAGCGCTCGGCGGTGAGGTCCGGCCGGCCCAGGTAGCCGCGCGCCAGCCCCTCGCCGCCCGTGTACAGCTCCCCCTCGACCCCCACGGGCACGGGGGCGAGGCGCTCGTCGAGGACGTACGTCCGGGTGTTGGCGATGGGCCGGCCGATGGGCACGCTCTCCCCCTCCCGGGGGGGCTCGGTCATCCGGTGGCAGGAGGTGAAGGTGGTGCCCTCGGTCGGGCCGTAGCCGTCGACCAGGGTCAGGCCGGGATGGCGCTCCAGGACGCGGCGGGCGTGCTCGGGCGAGACCACGTCGCCGCCCGTCAGGAGCTGGGAGAGCGGGCGCAGGCCGTCCAGGCAGCCGTCCACCATCTCGTGGAAGAGGCCGGTGGTGAGCCAGGCCGAGGTGACGCCGTGGGTCTCCACGACCCGCGCCAGGTCGTCGAGCGAGCCGAGCCGGCCGGGATACAGGACCAGCCGGCCACCGTTCAGGAGGGGAACCCAGATCTCCACGGTCGAGGGATCGAAGGAGAGCGGGGCCGTCTGGAGCCAGGTCTGGTCCGGTCCCAGGTCCGCATACTCGGCGCCGCGCACCAGCCGGAGAACGTTGCGATGAGTGACCGCGACGCCCTTGGGCTTGCCGGTCGAGCCCGAGGTGTACATGACGTAGGCCAGGGCCGTGGCCGGAACCCGCGGCAGGTCGACCTCGGGGTTGGCCTCGGGTTCCGCGCCGTCCGGAGCGACGAGCCGCAGCCCCGGCGGCAGCTCGAACGGCGGCGCCTCGCGGGCGACCAGCAGTGAAGCGCCCGCGTCCTGGACCATCCAGGCCAGGCGCTCCGGCGGATTGGCGGGATCGAGCGGCAGATAGACCCCGCCGGCCTCCAGGATGCCCAGGAGGTGCGCGATGAGGTCCGGCGAGCGCTCGGCGAGAACCGCCACCCGCTCCTCCGGCTGCAGCCCGTGGGCTACCAGCCAGCGGGCGAGCTGTCCGGCCCGCCGCCGCAGCTCGCCCCAGGTCAGGTTCTCTCCGGCTTGCTCGACGGCGACGGCACCGGGCCGCAGCCGCGCCTGCTCGGCGAAGAGGCCATGAATGGTCTCCTCCGACGGGAAGGGGGTTGCGGTGTCGCTCCATTCCCGCAGGAGCTGATGCCGCTCGGCCGCGCCGAGCAGCGGCAGCTCCGCGATCGCGCGGTCCGCCCCGGCCGCCTCTGCCATACCGGCGAGCAGGGTGGCGAGGTGCTGGAGCAGGCGCAGTGCCGCATCCTCGTCCATGCGAGCGCGGTCGGACGTCAGGTGCAGAGAAACCTGGTCTGCCGCCGTGAGGGTCAGGGTGATGGGGTAGTTGGTGCTCTCGTAGCTGCGCAGGTTGCCGATCCGCAAGCCGCTAAGCCCGCCGTCTCCGGCGTTGGGGTAGTTCTCGAAAACGTAGAGCGTTTCGAACAGCGGCGAGCCGGCGGGTACCTCGCTCCAGCGCTGGATCTGGGACAGCGGGGTGTGCTCGAGCTCCTGCCGGGCGAGCTGGCGCTCCTGGAGGCGTTGCAGCCAGGGGGGCAGGGGCTCGGCGCCGCTCACCCGCACCCGCACTGGCAAGGTGTTGATGAACATGCCGATCATGGTCTCGACACCCGGCAGGGCGGCAGGTCGGCCGGAGACCACGCCGCCGAAGACCACGTCGTCCTCGCCGCTGTAGCGGCTGAGGAGCATGGCCCAGGCACCGAGGGTGATGGTCTGGAGGGTCAGCTTGTGCCGCGCCGCCAGGGCCTGGAGCTCCGCTGTGACCTCGGCGGAGAGCCGGGTCGCGTGCTCCGCGTAGCCGGAGGTCTCGCGGGCCCCGGCCGGGCGGTCGATCCCGAGAGGGGGCGGTGCGGCAAGGCCCGCGAGCTCCCGGCGCCAGAACGCCTCGGTCAGCGACAGATCCTGCTTCCGCAGCCAGACGATGTAGTCGCTGAACGGCCGGACCGGCGGCAGAGCGGTTTCCCGGCCCTCCTGGAGAGCCGCGTAGAGGACCCCCAGCTCCCGGACCAGGAGGGGCAACGACCAGCCGTCCAGCAGCAGGTGATGGAAGGTCCAGAGGAAGGAGATCTCTCCGTCGAGGCGGACCAGA
>JBJMGZ010000839.1:0-5011 GCA_045807605.1 Thermoanaerobaculia bacterium
GGTCATCGCCCGGATTGTCAAAACTCGCCATAGCACCTTTCCTTTCTGATGGATTGTTACTGCGGCGTGCCAACTCCAACCACGAAGCCCAGCACCGGACCTGGAATCAGGTCACCGCATCCGGAGATCAGCTATCGCAAGAGACGTGCCAGTCAGGAAAGCTGGCGAGAAGGACTTAAAGGACGACAAGGACCCTGGTCGTCCTTGTCGTCCTTTACTTGTCGTAGTGCAGCTCGACGAACTCGTACACGAAGTTCCCGGTGCCCGTGGCATCCGAGAACTCGTTGATCACCACGCCCTTGCTGCAGCCCGCGCCGGCACCGCTCCCCGGCGCGCCGGTCGAGGAGGCCGCGACCGTCCAGCTCGAGCTCAGGTTGGCCGCGAGGCAGGGATCCTTGCGCTTGATCGAGCTGCCGCCGCTCGAGCCCATCGCGATCGTGCGCCCGTCCACGAGCGTGTTCGAGGCGTTGTAGAGGTCGTACGTCTCGGAGCCGTTGATGACCGGCATCAGGCCCGCGGAATTCAGGTAGACCGTGCCCGCCGGCAGCGGTCCCCAGAACGCTTCGAAGGCGGCCCGGGTCGCGTCGCGGCCGATGACCAGGTAGCCGTCGTCCGGGATCGCGGTGCCCGCGGGCAGGGTGTAATTCATGGTCGAGTTGAGCTGCGCCACGCGCCAGCCGGCCACGCTGAGGCTGCCGCCTCCGCCCGCGCCGTAGGTGATCCACATCGGCGCCGACCAGAGGTCGTGGCCGTCCGCCTGCACGGCGTGGACGTAGTAGTACCAGGTCCCCGAGGTCAGGTTCTGCGTGACCGTCAGCGTCGACTGGTTGGAGATGGTCTGGTAGGGGCTCGCCGGCACGCCACCGCCGATCTGGCCGCGCCAGATCTCCAAGGTGGAGACCGACTCGGCGCCCGGATCGTAGACCGCGGCCCGCAGGGTCGCCGAGCCGGCGGCGCTGAAGATGTCGCCCATCAGGTGGGCGCCGTCCGCTGTGGCGAAGACGAGCTGGGCGTTGGAATCCTCGGTCGCGTAGAAGTGCCGGGCCTTGTGCGCCTGGAGCAGCTTGCTCTTGGTGAGGACCGGCGCGGCGCCGTTCGGGATCAGGTAGACCGTGCGGTTCGGGATGCCCTGGCCGTAATTGTTGCAGTGGGCGTCGTGATCGGCCACCGGGCCGAGGTGAAAGCCCAGGTTGAGGGCGGTTTTCCAGCGCGCACTGTAGTCGGTCGAGGCCACGTTCGCGTCGGAGCAGGTGGTGCCGGTCGAGAACGCCAGGCCGCTGCGCACCGCGATCCCCTGGAGAGCGTTGTCGGCGTCGGCGTTGAAGGCGTAGTTGTCGAACTCGCCGGTGCCCGGATGGCAGAGGATGCCGAGCGCGCCGGCCGACGAGGGGTTCTCCACCGAGCGCTTGTACATCGTGAGATAGCCGAAGCGCTTGGGGGTGAAGATGTCGAAGTAGCAGTTGGTGCCCGGCGTGCACTCCGGGTTGGGGCCGTTGCAGGTGGAGCAGGTCTCCCAGCCGAAGAGCTTCGGCGTCTCGATCAGGGTCACATGCCCCTGGTCCGCGTTGGTGGTCACCCCCCACTCCATGCCGTAGAGGGCCACGAACACGTCGTTGACCGTGGCCGTGTTGGCCGCGGCCAGCCCGGCGGCGTAGCGCTGCCTCACCTTCGTCTCGGTGACCGGCGGATTGTTCGTGGCGAGAGCGTCGTTGATCAGGTGGTTGTGCTCGTTGATCAGCCAGTAGTCCACACCGGCCGAGTTGCGGGCGTAGTCGAACACGGCGGTGGGATTGAAGGTGCCGCTGCCGTAGGCGTTGCCCGAGGAGCAGCCCGTGGTGGGCTGGCCGCCGTCCGACCAGTTGGAGTGGCTGTGGGTCGAGCCGTAGTAGAAGTTGTAGCCGAAGCCGCTCTCGATCGGAGTGTTCTGCTGCGCCTGGCAGGAGCCCAGGGCCGCGCTCTCGCGCAGGCCGGCCGACTCGCCTTCGGAGAGCAGGTAGTTGACGACCACCTCGTCGGTCGAGGCGTAGGCCTCGCTCATGCCGGCCACTCCCCGGAGGTCCTCATACTCGCGCAGCGGGCGGACCGGGCGCAGCCGGTCGGGAGCGAAGCGGCCGAGGAAGGTGTAACGGTACCTGCCGGGCGGCACCAGCCGGCCGGACCCGTCGCGGCCGTCCCAGACGAAGTCGGCTGCCGCCTGGCCGGCGCCGTCGATGCGCACCACCCCCCTCTCCGCGCGGACCAGGCGGCCCGACTCGTCGCGGATCTCCAGCCGCCAGAAGGCGCGGCCATAGTCCTCCAGGGCCGCGGCGCCCTGATGAGAGAGCACCGTGAAGAGGCGGACCTTGCCGAGGTCCCCCTCCAGGATGGGCGAGAACTGGTACGTCTCGGCGCCGAGGAACGCGATGAAGCCCGCGTCGCACTCGTCGTACTCGGCGGCCCCGACAGGCACCGCGGCCAAGAGAGTCACCAGCAGGAGCAGGCCGGGTCGATTCATGGGAAACTCCTCCTTGCTTCCGTAGGTGCCTGGGAGGCCGGAACGCGAGCTTTCCGGAATGGAACGAAGGGGTCAAGAAAAGGAGACGAGATGAAGAGAGGGTTCCTCCTGCTGATGCTGCTGGCGCTGATCGCCGGCCCGGCCGCGGCCGATCACCGGATCGGCTTCGGAGTCCACCACTGGCAGACCGTCGACGACCTGGCGGACGAGGGCTTCGAGGGGATCGACGACAAGGGGACCTCGGGGATCGTCTCCTACCAGTACATGCCCGAGGGGATCTTCTCGCTGGAGCTGGACCTGGAGTACTTCGCGGACGGCTTCGCCGGCTCCACCGAGGCGGCGTACTCGCCCCAGGCCTACCTGCTGGTCGGCCACGGGCTCTATGCCGGCGCGGGCGTGGGCGTGACCCACTCCGACGGCGAGACCTCCGACATGTTCTACGCCGCCAAGTTGGGCTTCGACATCGCGATCATCCCGAGGCTCAGCCTGGACGTCAACGCCAACTACCGCTTCGACGACTGGGACCTGATCGACGACGTCGAGACCGACACCGTGACCCTGGGAGCGCTGGTGCGGCTGCGGCTGTAGGGGCGGCCCTTGTGGCCGCCCTCCGGAGGGCACCCACAAGAGGTGCCCCTACATCACCAGCCGCACGATCAGCCAGCACCAGGCCGCGGCCAGGATCGCGGCCAGGAGGTCGAGCACGACCCCGGTCCTCGCCATGCGCGGGATGCTGACGTAGCCGCTGCCGAAGACGATCGCGTTGGGCGGCGTGCCCACCGGCAGGGCGAAGTCGCACGAGCAGGCGATGGTGGCCGCGAAGAGCGTCGTGGTCATGACCTCGGGCGCCACCGCGTCCTTGAGCACCACGAGCATGACCGCGATCGTGGCCGTGTTCGAGGCCACGGCCGAGAGCGCCACCACGGCCACGGCCGAGAGCAGCACCTGGGCGAACGGGGGCAGGCCGCGGATCGCCAGGAGCTGCGCGCCGAGCCAGGCGGAGAGGCCGCTCTTCTGGATCGCCGCGGCCATGGCGAACCCGCCGCCCAGGAGCAGCAGCGTCTCCCACGGCACCTGCCCCAGCGCCCGCAAGCCGAGCACCTGCCGGCCTTGCGTCCGCCAGAGCATCAGGGTCAGGGCCGCGAGCATGGCGATCCCGCCCTCCACGTGCGCCGAGGTCAGCTCGAACGGCGTGCGCGCTTTCAGGAAATCGGTCAGCACCTTGCCGCCGATCCACAGGCCGGCCGTGACCAGGAAGACGCCGAGGACGATGCGCTCCGGCCGGCGCACCGGCCCGAGCTTCGCCAGCTCGCCCGCGATCACCTCCTCGCCGACCTCCCCGGTCAGCCCCTCCCGCCGGCCGATCCGCCAGAGCATCCACCAGACGACCGGCAGGAACATCAGCACGAACGGCAGCCCCACGGCCAGGAACTGGAGGAAGGTGATCTCGATGCCCAGGCGCTCCATGAAGCCGGAGAACTGGGCGTTCGGGGCCGTGCCGATCTTGGTGCCGATGCCGCCGACGTTGGCGCCGTAGGCGATGGCGAGCATGATGGCCATGCCGTAGTGCCGGAGCCGTCCGGCGCCGCGCTGATCTTCGACTTGCAGCACGACCGCCAGGCCGATCGGCATCATCATGGCCGCGGTCGCCGTGTTCGAGATCCACATGGAGATGAACGCGGTGGCGGCCAGCATGCCGGCGAGGAGCCGCCGCGGATCGCTGCCGATGCGCTCCATGATCCCCAGGGCGATGCGCCGGTGGAGGTTCCACTGCTGCATGGCCGCGCCGATCGCCATCCCCCCGGCGAACAGGAAGATGTAGGGATCGACGTACGGCAGCACCGACTGCCGCACGCCCTGGCCCGGGCCGCCGCCGAAGACGCCGGTCAGCGGGAAGAGCACGAGCGGCACGCAGGCCGTGACATAGATCGGCAGCGCCTCGGTCAGCCACCAGACCGCCATGAGCGCCGCGCCCGCGGCCGCGAACGCCGGCCGCGACCCGAATTCGGGGTCGTGGCGCAGCGGCGTGTCCAGGAAGGCGAGCAGGAAGAACGCCAGGAGCCCGCCGGCGAGACCGGCGAGCTTCAGCGGAGTGAGGTTGAGGTTTCTAGGCACAGCATCAATCGGGGAGCATCAGACGCCGGTCGAGGACCGCGCCGGGGGCCACGGCGACGCGGTCGCCGCCTCCCGCCACGGCCTCGTCCAGGGCGGTCCGCACCGCCCGCAGCAGCCTCTCGGAGGAGTGCCCGCAGTCGGGGAAGGCGGCCACGCCGAGCGACAGGGTGAGCTCCGCCGGAAGGGCTTCGCCGCCGCTCCGGATCTCCCGGACGGCGGTGCGGAGCTGCTCGGCGCGCGTCCGCACTCCCTCGAGCGGCGCCTCCGGCAGGATCAGCCCGAAGGTCCCGCCGTCGTAGTGGCTGGCCACGTCGCCGCCCCGCACGCGGCGGTTCAAGAGGGCGCCGACCGCCCGCAGGAGGTCTTCGGGAGCCTCCTGGTCCACCCGCATCAGGATGACCC
>JBJMGZ010000840.1:0-16789 GCA_045807605.1 Thermoanaerobaculia bacterium
AGGCTCTCGAGCGTGCGGAGCTTGCGGTCTTTGGTGGCGAACAACCGGGCGGCGAACATCGCCGACGCGGCGTGGGCGGAGAGCAGGTCGAGCAGGTCGCGGTCCTCGGCCCGCAGGATCGGCTTGTGGTCGAGCAGCTTGAGCAGCACGAGCGCGCCGACGATCTCGTTCTGGACCCGCAGAGGCACGGCCGCGAGGGCCTGCGACTCGGGGGTCGGCCCCAGGCGCAGCACGCCGTCGCGCAGCGTCGTGTCCACCATGGGATCGCCGCCGGCGTAGCTCTCGCCGGTGTAGGGGTTCTCCACCTCGTCGTACATCCCCTCGATGAGCGCGATCTCGTAGCCCGGGTCCTCTTCGCCGGGCACGTCGTCCCGGCGCAGGAGCAGCACGAACTGCTCGGCGCCCAGCAGGTTGATGGCGATCTCGGCGATGGTCGCCTGCACCTCGGCGGGGTCGAGCGTGGCGTGGAGCTGGTAGGTGGCCACGTAGAGGTTCATCAGGCGGCCGCCCTGGTGCTCGGAGTCGACCAGGCGGGAGGCCAGCTCCTTGACGTCGGACTCGGCCGTGGAGAGCCGGCGCTCGAGCTCCGCTATTCGTTCCTCGGCCGTGCCGGCGTCGCGCACCGCGGCGCCCTGCTGGCTCGCCTCGACGACGCGCAGGAGCTCGTTGGCCTTCTCCAGCGTCGAGCGCAGCTCCCCCAGGAGGTCGCGCCCGGGGACGCCGGTGGAGCTCAGCCGCCCGTTCTCGGTCATGCTGCTGCGCTCGTTCAAGCTGCGCCCTTCTTCTCCAGGCGGCTGATGACTTCCAGGATCTCCTCGCTGTGGAACGGCTTCTTGATGTAGGCGGTGGCCCCCGCCTCCAGCCCGCGGGCCGTGTCCTCCTCGCGCCCTTCGGTGCTGATGATGATCACCGGCAGGTCGGCGCGGGCGGCGTCGGAGCGCATCTCGGCCAGGAACTCCAGCCCGTTCATGTTGGGCATGTTGATGTCGAGCAGCACGAGATCGATGTCCGCATGGTCCCGCAGCCGGTCGAGGGCCTGGCGGCCGTCGGAAGCATAGACCAGCGGGTACTGGCGAAGCATCACCTCGTACATCTTGTGCATCAGCTTCGAGTCGTCGACGACGAGCACTTTCCGTGGCTGCAAGGCTCTCTCCCGGACCCAGTTGATAGGGGCAGTCCAGCGGGGAGTTTAGCCACAAATTCCAAAGCGCTCAAGCCTGCGAGCCGCTCTGGCCTTCAGCGATGGACGGGAAAGGGAAGGAGGGGACTGGTGGACCAACTCCGCGCCAGCCGGAACTCCCTCCTGTGCAGGCTGCGGGAGGCCGCAGCCTGGGGGCAAGGAACCGATGCTCTGCCGCAGCCGGTGAACGCTCGCTTGGACCTCGAACCAGTCGCGACTTTTCTCGATGCGGAACAGGTCGGCTACTGGACCGTTGAGGGCTGCCAGAGCCTCGCGAGAGTAGGCCGCCTCGTTCACTAGCCGGTAGCGCAACGGAACTCCCTGCTGTCCTGGCTGCGGGGAGTCCAAGCCTGGGGAGAGAATGGCAACGGCATGGTATCCTGCGACCATGACGACTACCATTGACAAGGCAGGGCGTGTGGTCATCCCCGCCGAGGTGCGAAAGCGGCTCGGTCTTACCGCTGGAACGGAGCTGGAGATGGTGATCGAGGGCTTCGCCCTCCGCCTCGTTCGGGCGGTGGCCGGTCCTCAGCTTGTCCGACGCGGCGAGCGTTTGGTTGTCCGCCCCCGGGCCACGGAGGGACAGCGCACCGAGATCGACGTGGCACGGTTGATCGAGGAGGAGCGGGACCGGTGGCCAGCCTGACGGGCACTTTCTTCGACACCAGTGTGCTCATCGCCGGAACGATCGATTTTGGCCACAGCTCGCAACACGCCTTGTTGCTGATGGATGCGGTGGCGGATGGCCGGATCGAGCGCCCACTGACGGCGTGGCACTGCTGCCTCGAGTTCTATTCGGTGACAACGCGCCTGCCGGAAGAATACCGCCTTGAACCGGAGACCGCCCTGCGCCTCCTCCAGGAGGAGATCTTCGCGCGTTTCTCGGTCCACGACCTTCAGGCGGAGCTCAGGGAGGAGTTCCTGGTTTCTGCCGCAGGAGAGGGAACGGCAGGCGGCAGGATCTACGATGCGCACATCGCCGAGATCGCCCGGCAGGCAGGCGCGCGGCTCGTGGCCACCGAAAACCGCCGCCACTTCACCCCCCTGCTGCGCCACGGCATCCGCGTGCTGGTCAGCGCCGAGCTGGTCGACGAGATCGGGCGCTGAGCGCCCTCCGCAGATTCCCCCCGCGGCTTTCCCTGTCCCCACCACGGGCTTCCGCGGCGGGCCCACGGACCAGGGTGGAAATAAGCGATAAATTCCTTAGAAATAGATGGTGGAGCCGAAGGGAGTCGAACCCTCGACCTCTTGAATGCCATTCAAGCGCTCTCCCAACTGAGCTACGGCCCCAGACCTCACAAGGCGGCATAGTGTAGCCGCACACGCCGGGGGTGTCAACGCGGCCTACTCCTCCTCGCCTTCCCCGCTCAACCCGTACCTCTTCATCTTGGCGCGCAAGGTGTTGCGGGCGATCCCGAGGAGCCGGGCCGTCTCCCGGATGCGGCCGTTCGTCTGCGCCAGGCCGGCGGCGATGAGCTGGCGGTCGTAGCGCTCCAGCGCCTCCTCGTAGCCGCCCTCGGAGAGCCGCACCGTGGCCGAGAGGCCCGGCGCGTCCGGCGGCTGCGCCACGGCCCGCCCCTTGACCTGGAGCGCGATCCAGCCGAAATCGTCGGTGGTCAGCACGTCCGTGCTCGACAGCACGAAGGCGCGGTGCACCGCCGCCTCCAACTCGCGCACGTTGCCCGGCCAGTCGTAGCCGTAGAAGACGTCCAGCACCGCCGGGTCCAGCTCCTTGGCGGGCCGCCCCTGGTCGCGGCTCACCTTGGCCAGGAAGTGCTGCACCAGGTAGGGGATGTCCTCCTTGCGCTGGCGCAGCGCCGGCAGCACGATGGGCAGGATGTTCAGGCGGTAGTAGAGGTCCTCGCGGAACTCGTTGCGCTGGATCGCCTCCTCGATCTCCAGGTTCGTGGCGGCGATCACCCGCACGTCGGCCTGGAGCGTCCGGGTGCCGCCGACGCGCTCGAACTCCTTCTCCTCCACCACCCGCAGGAGCTTCGACTGCACCGACATCGAGACCTTGCCGATCTCGTCCAGGAAAATGGTGCCGTGGTTGGCGAGCTCGAAGCGCCCCGGCTTCTGCCCCGCGGCGCCGGTGAACGCCCCCTTCTCGTGGCCGAAGAGCTCGCTCTCGACCAGCGTCTCGGGCAGGGCGGCGCAGTTGAAGTGGATGAACGGCGCCTGCCGGCGCGGCGAGATCGAATGGAGGATCCGCGCCACCAGCCCCTTGCCCGTGCCACTCTCGCCGCGGATCAGGACGGTCGAGCTGCTCTGGGCGACCTTCTCGATCATCTGCTTGAGCTCGACGATCGGCCGGCTCTTGCCGATCATCGAGCCCAGGTTGTGCGAGGAGAGGATCTCATTGCGCAGCGACTCGTTCTCTTCCCGGAGCCGCACGCGGGATGCGTCCAGCTCGCCGAACAGGCGGGCGTTCTCGATGGCGATCGCCGCCTGGTCGGCAATGGCGAGCAGGAACTCCAGGTCGGCTTGGCCGAACAGGTGGCGCGACTCCCGGTGGTCGACGTAGATCGCGCCGGCCATGCGGTCGCGGATCGCCAGGGGCACGCAGAGGATCGAGAGGATGTGCCGGGCCACGATCGATTCGGAGCCGGCGAAACGGCCGTCGGTGAGCGCGTCGACCGCCAGGATCGGCTCGCGGGTCTCGACGACCCTGCGGACCACGCTCTCCGAGAGCTTCTTCCCCTCGTCGGCTGCGTCCCGGCCCACATCGGCGGTATTGCCGATATTCCGGGCCACCGCGACCTCCAGCTCCTTGGTCAGGCGGTCGGCGAGCACGATCATCCCGCGCTCGGCGCCGAGCCGCTCCAGGACCAGGTCCATGGTGCGCGAGAGCACCTCCTGGAGATCCAGGGTCGAGTTGATGACCTTGCCCACCTCGTAGAGCACGGAGCTGGCGCCGCGGCCCATGCCGAAGCGCTGGTGCTCGCGGATGCGCTCCAGGGCGCCGGACGCGCGCCGCGATTCGGTCTCCGCCCCCAGGCGCTCGAAGCCGGAGAGCGCCCGCCGCAGCCGGCGCAGGGCCGTGTCCACGTTCCAGGTGCGCAGCCCCCACTCGTACAGGCTGCGGGCGTGCTCGTAGGGGGTTTCCAGCTCCTCGAAGAGGCGGACCGCCTGAGAGAACAGCTGCTCGGCACCCTCGGAGTCGTCCCGGGCGCTGGCGATGCGCGCCTCCGCGACCAGGAGCTTGGCCTCGGAGAAGCGGTCGCCGGTCTTCTCCACCTGGCGCCGGGCCTCCGCGGCATGGCGGCCGGCCGCCTCGAGCTCGCCGTCGCGCAGGGCGCGGTCGGCCAGGGAGATATGGACCCGGGCGAGCATCTGCCCGATGCCGGCCTGCTCGGCCAGCTCCAGCGCCCGCCTGAGGTGCGAGCTGGATGCCTCCAGGTTGTCGCGGTCCTTCTCGACGAGCCCGATCTGGAGATGGCAGTGCGCCAGCAGGTCGGGATCCCCTACCGCTTCGGCTCCCGCGAGGGCCTCGCGCGCCCGCCGCTCGGCCTCGGCGCTGCGGCCCCGCTTGCGGTCGAGCGAGGCGAGCTGGGCGAGGACGGCCAGCCGGTCGGGATGATGACCGGGATGACCGGGCGTGGTGTCCTCCAAAAGCTTGAGCGCGCGCTCCAGGTGGCGCTGGGCCCGCGGCCAGTGGCCCAGGATCTCCTCCGCTTCGCCCAGGTTCAGGCGCTGGGTCACCTCGGCCTCGCGGGCGCCCAGACGCCGCGTCAGCTCGATGCTGCGGGTCAGCGGCTCCCGCGAGGCCATCCAGTTGCCCCGGCTGCACTCCAGGATGCCGAGGTTGTTGAGGGCGAAGAGCTGGCCCCAGACGTCGTTGGTGCGCTCGTAGAATGCCAGGTTGCGGCTGTAGAGCTCCCGCGCCAGGTCGTTGCGGCCGGTCTTCCAGAGGACGTTGCCCAGGTTGTTGCGCAGCCGCAGCCCCAAGACCTCATCGCCGGTCCGCTCCGCGACCCAGAGCCCGCGGCGGATCAGCCGCTCGGCGCGGCGGAAGTCCCCCCGCGCGGCATATAGATTGCCCAGGCTGTTGAGCAGGTTGGCGCGCTGGCGGTCGAGCTCCTCCCGTCCCGCCCTTGCCAGGGCCGAGCGCGCCGCGTTGAAGGCCCCGTCCCAATCCCCCAGGTCGCGCAGCGCCAGGGACTTGCCATGGAGCAGGTCGATTTCCAGGTCGGGCTGGCGCAGGCCGGAGAGCTGGCGCAGCCCCTCCTCATGGCTGGCGAGCGCGGCCTCGTGCTCGCCCACCCGGGTATGGAGGCGCCCCTTTCTCAGTTGCAGCCGGGCGGCGAGGGCGCGGTCGAGCCCCGATCTCCGGATCAGCTCCTGGTAGACCTTGAGGGCGCGCGAGAAGGCGCCGGCAGAGGTGAGCGCCTCGGCCTGGGCGGCGAGCGCCTGCGCCGCCATTTCCGCGTCGTTGGCCTCGGCCGCGGACTCGGCGGCGCGGCCGTAGAGCCCGGCCGCCTGGGAGTAGGCATAGACCGCCGTGGCCTCCTCGGCCGCCCAGGTCAGGTACGGCAGGCTCCGGGACCGCTCGCCGCCGCGCCAGAAGTGCTCGGCCACGGCCGTGACCAGCCCCGTCTCCCCCTGGCGCAGCCGCTCCTCCAGCAGCCCGGCGAGCCGCCGGTGGAGCAGCACCCGCCGCTCCGGGTCCAGGGTCGAGTAGAGGGTCTGGCGAAACGGATGGCGGGCGACCTGGTAGCGGGCGCCGCCGACCTCGCGCAGCCGCTCGAGGTAGCCCTGCGCCACCAGCGCGTCGAGCCGCTCGTACACGGCCTGGGGGTCCTCCCGGAGCAGCGCGGCGAACAGGTGGAGCGGGGACGGCTCGGCCACGACCGCCGCGGCCTCCAGGACCTCCCGCTCGGGCCCCGGCAGCGCCGTGAACCTCCGCAACCCTTCCGCGTCCCGCCCCTCGGGAGAGCTCGCCCAGCGAGCCAGGGCCGGAATGGAGGGCTTCCAGTCGCCGTCCCGGTACTGCAGCACCTGGTCCTCGACGAGCTGCCGGAGGATCTGCTGGACCTCGGCGGGCGAGCCCTGGGTGTTGTCGTAGACCCAGCCGTAGAAGCTGGCCGGGAGACCCTTCGTGCCCAGCGAAGCGTCGACGAGCTGGGCGGTCGCGGCGCGGTCGAGGGGGAGCAGGGCGACGTGCTGCACCGAGCCGTCCGCCTCCCGTGGAGCCGCGTCCTCCCCGTGGGCGGGACGCCGGGCCGCGACCACGAGCACCCGCGAGGTCCGCAGGTCCTCCCCGAGGTAGTTGAGCAGCTCCTCGCTCTCCTTGCCGGCCAGGTGGAGGTCGTCCAGCAGCAGGATGAGCGGCGGACCGGAGCCGGCTGATTCGGAGAGACTGCGGGAGATCTCCTGGTACAGGCGGAAGCGCTCGCGCCGGTCCCCATCGCCCCTGTCGCTCCGATCGCCCCGATCGCCGGTACCGCCGGGCCGCGCGTCCGCGCCGGACGTGCGCACCCAGACCCCCAGGCCCTCCAGGGCGTCGAGGAACGGCGCCAGCGGCTGCGCGAGCTCGGCCATGCCGTCCGCCCGGGAGCTGCGCGAGATCCGCGCCCCCTCGATCGAGACGAAGAGGCGGAACTCGCGCAGGAGACGGCTCTTGCCCACTCCCTCGCGCCCCTCGATCAGGACGGCGCCGCCCCGGCCCTCCGCCGCGTCGGCCAGGGCGCCGCGCAACCGGGCGAGCACTTCGTCGCGGCCGACCAGCCGGCTGGCGAGCACCTTGCCCTCGGAGAAGGAGAGAGCCGCCGCGGCCGTGGTGTCCAGCGGCCGCCCCGCGGCCTGCCCGAGATCCGCGAGCAGCCGGCCCGCCGAGGCGTAGCGGTCCGCGGGGTCGCGCTGGAGCAGGCGCTGGAGGATGCGCGCCAGCTCCGGCGGCATGTCGGGCCGGATCCGGAGCGGGTCGGGCACCTCCCCCTCCAGGTGGAAGCGGATGGCGTCCATCTCGTCCCCGAGCCGGGACGGGAGAACGCCGGTCGCGAGCTCGAAAAGCGTCATGCCGAGCGAGTAGAGGTCGGCGCGGTGGTCGTAGTCGTCCTGGAGCAGGACCTCGGGCGCGGTGTAGGCGAGCGTGCCGCGGATGCGCCGGTCGAGCGGGCCGCGCACCTCGTGGGCGAGGCCGAAGTCCAGGATCTTCAGGCGGGAGCCCTCGGACAATCCGAGATTGGCCGGCTTGATGTCCATGTGGACCACGCCCTGGCGGTGGATGTGGGCGAGACCGGCAGCGGCCTGGATCGCGATGTCGTAGACCGCGTCCCAGCCGCGGACGCGCAGCCGCTCCGCGAGGTCCGCCCGCAGATTGCCGGCGACGAGCTCCATGGTCAGGAACGGGAAGTCCCCGGGCAGGACGCCGAACTCGTAGACCTCGACGACGTTGGGGTGGCGGGCCTCGGAGAGCAGGCGGACCTCGTGCCGGAAGCGCGCCAGGTCCTCGGGATCGCCGGGCCGGAGCGCGACCTTGAGGGCCAGGGGCCGTCCGTCGGCCGCGCCGGTCCTCACCCGGTAGACGGCGGTCTGCGAGGTGCGCGCGATCTCGCCCTCGAGAAGGACATCCCCGAGCAGGCGATCCAGTTGCGAGAGGTCGAGGCCGGGGTCCTGCATGGCGGTCAGGCGGGTGAGACCTCCTCCGGGCAGCCGCGGGGCTGCTGATCGACTCTCTTGACCTGGCTGGGCAAGGTTTTTCGGGTCCGGTGAGGTATTCTAGAGAAAGGCGGGGTTCGGGTCAAAACTTGACCCTGAATCCGCACAACACGGGAGCTTGCCCATGCATTCCTCGACGACCGCAGACACTGCCCCCAAAACGACGGCAACCAGGCCGGCGGCCCCGATGGGAAAGCAGGCCTGGATCGCGGTTGCCGTCCTGGTGACCTGCGCCCTCGCCGCCCTCTTCTGGCCCAAGGGGAGCGGCACGTTCAAGGAGCCCGGCGGGTTCCTGTTCGACGCCGAGGGCAGGGCGACGACGCTCGGGCCCAAGCTGGAGCCGGTCAGCCTGGTCCACTTCTGGGCCACCTGGTGCCCGCCCTGCCGCGACGAGATCCCTTCGCTGCAGAGGCTGGCCCGGGACTTCTCCAACTACGACGATTTCGGGATCGTGATGGTCGCGGTCGCGGACGAGACCCAGAAGGCCGAGGTCTTCCTCGGCAACTGGGGGACCATGGCCCTCTACGATCCGAACTGGGACGTGGCCAAGCGCTACGGCACCGACAAGCTGCCGGAGACCTACCTCGTCGTCGGCGGCCAAGTGGTCAAGAAGTTCGTCGGCCAGACCGACTGGGACAACCCAGAGCTGCGGGAGCTGATCGCCGAACGTCTCAAGGAGCGGGGAGGCGCGCCCCGTCCAGCCGGATCGTGAACCCTCAGAAGTGGATGGCGATGCCGCCGTGGCCCATGGCGAAGAACTGGGCCTCGTCCAGGTCCGCGTAATGCCCCGACAGCTCGATCAGGACGCCCAGCCACTGCGTGACCTGGAACTCGCCGGTCACTCCGAGGGTGAGCCCGACCGCGGTGTCCGACTCGTCCTGGCTGCCGCGGTTCCCTTCCAGGCGGTAGCCGCCCAGGCCGAGATAGAGTCCCGATTCGTAGTAGCTCTGCGGGAAGCGGTACTCGCCGGCGACGGTGACGTAGGAGAGCTCGGCGTCGGAGAGCGAGCCGAAGCGGTCCTGGCTGTCGAGCGCGAGCTGGCCGAGGCGGAAGCCGACCTGGGTGCGCGGCTCCGTGACCATGGTGAGGTTGAGCTGGAAGCCGGTGTTGCCGAGGTCGTCCCCGGGATCGGCGTCGAGCGAGCCGCCGAGGCCGCCCATGAGGCCGGCCGTGAACGTATACAGCTCCTGGGCGCGCGCCGCGCCGGGGAGCAGGAGCAACGCGGCGAGCAGAGCGAGCCGCAGGCGATGGTGCTGGATCAAGGTCCCTCCTCCTCTCTGATGGCCGGTCCGCGCGGATGGGGCGGACTGCGGGTCCGCCGAGTATAACCGTGCCGTCCGATCCCTTATACGGACCCGCCCCCCGCGGCGTCGCGCGCAGCCTGCTGCACCTCCTGCTGCCCGCCTCCTGCCTCGGCTGCGCAGAGCCCCTCTTCGCCGCCGCCCCCCTCGGCCTCTGCGCCCCCTGCCGCGGCAAGCTCGCCCTGCTCGAACGGGCCGCCTGCGCGGTCTGCGCCGTCTGCGCTCTACCGCTCGGCGCCTTCGAGCCGCCGCCCGGATACCGCTGCGGCGCCTGCCGCGAGCGCCCGCCCGCCTACGACCGCCTGCTCGCGCTCTGGACCTACCGGCCGCCCCTCGACGCCGTGGTCCAGGGGCTCAAGTTCCGCAGGCTGGACTACCTCGGCCGCCATCTGGCGAATGCCCTGAAGGAGGGGCTGGGCGAGGCGCTCGACGGGTTCGACGCGATCGTCCCCGTGCCGCTCCACTGGCGGCGCCGGCTCACCCGCGGGTACAACCAGGCAGAGCGGATCGCCAGCCCCCTCGCCCGCCAGCTGGATTTGCCGCTGACCCCGGCCCTCCGCCGCGCCCGCCGGACGCCGCCCCAGACCTCGCTGGGGAAGTCGGACCGGCTCGCCAACCTCCGCCAGGCCTTCCGCGTTCCCCGTCCGGGCAGGGTCCGCGGTCTCCGCCTCCTGCTCGTCGACGACGTGGCCACCACCGGCGCCACCCTGGATGCCTCGGCCGCGGCCCTGCGGCAGGCCGGGGCGATCGCGGTCACCGCGGTCGTGGCCGCCCGCACTCCCTCCTTCCGCTAGCCAGCCTGGTTTCCTTCCGGCGGTTTGACGTGTCTGTGGAGTTGGAGGAAGCTCTTTCGATGAAGCAACCGGCCTTCGACCCGCGCCTGTACCAGATCCTCGTGCTCGCCTCGCTGCTGGTCTACGGCGTGGTGCGCCTGGACCTGGAGGTGCGCGCTCCCCTGGCCGCCGCCATGCTGGCCACGGCGCTCCTCGCCCAGTACGCCTGCACGCGGATCTGGCGCCTGCCGGCCTTCGATCCGAAGAGCGCGCTGATCTCCGGCCTCTCCCTGTGCCTGCTGCTGCGCACCGGCTCGCTCGCTCTCGGCATCGTGGCGGCGCTGGCGACCATCGCGGGCAAGTTCGTGATCCGCTGGCGCGGCAAGCACCTCTTCAACCCGACCAACTTCGGCATCGTCGCCCTGATGCTCGCCACGGGCGGCAAGGTCTGGGTCTCGCCGGGCCAGTGGGGGAGCGCGGCGCTGTTCGGTTTCCTGGTCGCCTGCCTGGGCGGGCTCGTGGTCAACCGGGCCACCCGCAGCGACGTGACCTACGCCTTCCTCGCCTTCTACCTGGGGATCGTCTTCGGGCGCGCCCTCTGGCTGGGCCAGCCCCTGGCGATCCCGTTCCATCAGCTCGCCAGCGGAGCGTTCCTGATCTTCACCTTCTTCATGATCTCGGACCCGAAGACCACGCCCGACTCGCGGGCCGGCCGCATCCTCTTTGCGCTCCTGGTCGCCCTCGGCGCCGGCTACGTCCACTTCGTGCTCTACCGGCCGAACGGGCTGATCCTGTCGCTCTTCTTCCTGTCGCCGGCCGTGCCGCTGATCGACCGCCTGCTGCCGGGCCGGCGGTACGCCTGGAAACCCGTCCCGGTCCTCGAAAGGAGATTCGCGTGAAACGGCTCCCGATCCTGCTCCTCGGCGCCGCGGCGCTGGCTGCCGCCGTCCCCCATGCCCTCGCCTTCTGTGGCTTCTACGTGGCCCGGGCGGACACCAAGATCTTCAACCAGGCCTCCAAGGTGGTCCTGGTGCGCGACGACGACCGCACGGTCCTCACCATGGCGAACGACTTCAAGGGAGACCCGAAGGAGTTCGCGATCGTGATCCCCGTCCCCACGGTGCTGCAGCGGGAGCAGATCCACGTGGCCGAGCCGGCCCTGCTCGACCACCTGGACGCCTACTCCGCGCCGCGCCTGGTCGAGTACTACGACGAGAACCCCTGCCAGTTGATGGAACGGCGGATGGCGGCCCCGCAGTCCGCGGCCGGGGTCGCAGGGGGCGCCAAGGACTCCGCGGCCCGCGACCGCAGCCTGGGGGTGAAGGTCGAAGCGACCTACACGGTGGGCGAGTACGACATCGTCATCCTCTCGGCCACGCAGAGCGACGGCCTGGAGACCTGGCTGCGCGAGAGCGGCTACCGCATCCCCGCGGGGGCCTCCAGGGTGCTCGGCAGCTACATCAAGCAGGACATGAAGTTCTTCGTGGCCAAGGTGAATCTCAAGGAGCAGTCGAAGCTCGGCTTCTCCTACCTGCGGCCGATCCAGGTGGCCTACGAGTCGCCGAAGTTCATGCTTCCGATCCGGCTGGGAATGGTCAACGCCGCCGGCTCCCAGGAGCTGTTCCTCTTCGCGCTCACCCGCAAGGGGCGCGTCGAGACCACCAACTACCGCACCGTGCGCCTCGCGTCGGACGCGGAGGTGCCGCTCTTCGTGAAGGACGACTTCTCCAACTTCTACCGCGATCTGTTCGCCCAGCAGGTGAAGAAGGAGGACCAGCGGGCGCTCTTCCTGGAGTACGCCTGGGACATGGGCTGGTGCGACCCCTGCGCGGCCGACCCGCTCTCTCTCCAGGAGCTGCGCCAGCTCGGCGTCTTCTGGATCGAGGGGCCGATGGGCAGGATGCAGCCGCGCCCCGACATCCAGCCGCAGCCGCAGAACGTGTTCCTCACCCGTCTCCACGTGCGCTACGACGCCGAGCATTTCCCCGAGGACCTGGTCTTCCAGGAGACCGGCGACCGCGAAAACTTCCAGGGGCGCTACATCCTGCGCCACCCCTGGAAGGGCGACGACCGCTGCGAGGCCGCGCAGGCCTACCGCCGCGAGCTGCCGAAGCGGATGGAGCGGGACGCTCAGACTCTGGCCTCGCTCACCGGCTGGGACATCCAGAAGATCCGCGGCCGGATGAACCTGAAGGCGTCAGGGCCCGCCGAGGACGACGAGCCCTGGTGGAAAGCCATCTGGAAGGATTAGCGCTTCGCGAGCTCCTCGAGCCGCACCGGCTCCAGTCCCTTGACCGGAGGGCCTTCGAGCACCTGGCCGTCCGGCGAGTAGCGGCCGCCGTGGCAGGGACAGTCCCAGGTCTTCTCGGACGGGTTCCAGTGCACGATGCAGCCGGCATGAGTGCAGACCGGGGAGACCGCGTGGACCTTGCCCGGCCCCTCGCGGTAGACGGCCACCTTCTCGCCGCCAAGCCGCACCACCTGGCCCTCGCCCACCGGCACGTCGGAGAGGTCCTCGACCCGGTGGGTCGTCAGCCGGTCCTTCACGAAGTCCGCGGCGACCTCCAGGTTCAGCTTGGCGATGCGGGGGCCTCCCGCCAGCGGCTTGATGCGGGAGGTCCGGTAGACCTCCGCCCAGTCCCTCTCCCGCCCCAGGGCCAGGTCGGCCAGGAGCATGCCGCCCACCGTGCCGAAGACCATGCCCGTCCCGGAGTAGCCGGTCGCCACGAAGACCCGTGAGGAGGTGAGAGCCTCGCCGATCAGGGGGAGACCGTCGGGCGGCTCGTAGAACTGGGCCGACCACCGGCAGTCGATCGACTCCACGCTCCAGCGCTGCCGGACGTACTCCTCCAGGGCGCGATAGCTCTCGTCCGGATCGCCGTGCCCGGTCTTGTGGTCCTTGCCCCCCACCAGCAGGAGATCCTCGTGCCGGCGCGTGTAGTTGTAGGGATCGGCGGTGTCGAAGAACAGCCCGTCCGGCGGCTCCTGATCGCGCAGCCGGACGCCGAGGACGTACGACCGCATGGGCTCCAGCTCGGCATGCAGCAAGGAGAAGCCGGCCGGAGTGTGGGTGGCGAACAGCACCGTATCGGCCGTGACGGTCCCGCGCTCCGTCTCGACCCGGAGAGGGCCGTCGCCCTCCGCTTTGTCCACATTGACGACCCGGGTTTCTTCATGGATCCGGCCGGCGAGCCTGGCAGCGAGCCCGCCGAGGTAGGCCAGCGGATGGAAGCGGGCCTGGTCATCGAAGCGGACGGCTCCCGCGGTCCGGAACGGCAGCGGGACGTCGCGCGTCAGGACGGCGGGCATCCCCACCTCGCGGGCCGCATCCACCTCCTCCTGCAGGCGGGAGACCTCGTCCTCCGACTCGGTGTAGAGGTAGGCCGGGATGCGCGCGAAGTCGCAGGAGATGCCGTCCTCTTCCACGAAGGAAGCGATGCGCTCCATCGCCGCGCGGGTGGATTCGACCACCTGCCGCACGCCGTCGCGGCCGAACTTGGAGACCAGCTCCGCATAGCGGCGGTCCGGCACCTGGGTCACATGGGCGGTCGTCCCGCCGGTGGTCCCGGAGCCGATCCGGCCCTGCTCCAGGACCGCCACCTGCTTGCCGGCCGCGGCCAGCAGCCGGGCGGCGGTGAGGCCCGTGATGCCCGCGCCCACCACTGCCACGTCCACCCGCTCGTCCCCCTCCAGAGGGGAAAATCGCGGCAGCCTCTTCTTGTCCCATACCGTGCTCACGTTCGCCTCCTTTCCCTCCGGGAGAGGCGAAACGCAAGCGGGATGCCAGGGCTACTGGATGTAGCCGAGAGCCCGGAGCTCTTCGAGGAGCTTCTCGTCCTCTTTCGACGTCCGGGCTCCCGCGCTCCTGCGCTTCCCCCAGGAGCGGATCGTGCGCACGGGATGCTCCTCGCGGAACTCCGCCGTGAAGAGGTCGGTGCGGGGCTTGCCGGCGAAAGTCTCCGCGACCGGCAGGCCGAGCCCGTAGAGCAGGGTGGGCGTGATGTCGTGGACGCGGATCCCCTCGAGCTTCGCGTCCGGATCGATGTCCGGACCCGCGGCCAGGAAGATCCCGTGGGTGTTGCGGGTGTGGGTCCCGGAGATCCGGCTGAGGCTCTCGATGGCTCCCTCGAACCGCTCTCCCCGGATGCGGAGAGCCTGCGTTGCACCCTCCATCTGGACGACGACCGCGAAGTCGGCCCCCTCCTTGATCTCGCGGGGGCGCGCGTCCCGCACGAGGAAGACGGGCGCGCCCGACTCGTAGGTGACGGCCGAGAGATCCTCCGCCAGCCGCCGGCGCAGCTCGCCGCGCTCGGCGGGCGGCACCTTCGCGAACCGCAGGATCTTGACCTGCCGGAACGAGGGCGTACCGTAGGTGTAGAGCCTGTCCAGATAGCCGAGCCGCTTCAGCACGGCGTCCATGTCCAGCAGGACCTTGACCTCCTCGGGCCGGGCGGCGTGGAAGCCGTGGTCCGAGATCACCAGCACGTTGAGGTCCTTGGGACCGGCTTTGAGGAGCCGCCCGAGGGCCTGATCGACCGCTTCGTAGGAATTCGGTACCCGGTTGCGATCCGCCGAGGCAGAATCGGCCCTTTCGAAGGCCTCGGGCTCGTAGAACCTCCAGTAGTTGTGGCTGATGATGTCCGGGCTGCGGAAGTAGACCAGGAGCAGGTCGAAACCCTGGCCGGCGAGCGAGATCGCGGCCCGCGCGATCGCCCGGTCCCGCATCTCCGCCTCGTCGTCGGCACCGAACAGGCTCGGCTCCTCCCGCGCCCGGCGGACCTCCTGGAGGAAGGTCGGCAGATAGGAAGGCGGCGAGACGCGGCGCTCCAGGTCGAGCAGCGCCCGATCGCTCACCACGACGCCGTTGACCTCCTCCGCCGGCCAGGAGCCCCACCACCCGAGCACGGCGACTCGCCGCCCGGACTGGGTGAGCATGTTCCAGATCGCCGGCACCTTGCGGACGTCCGACGAGATGGGAACGTCCCCCTTCGGCGTCGGCACCACGAAGTCCGTGATCCCATGCTCGCGGGGAGTGACCCCGGTCGCGATCGTGGTCCAGATCACCGGCGACGAGTTGTAGGCGGTGCGGAGGGTGGCCGTGGTGCCCCGCTCGGCCAGGCTGCGAAGGTTGGGCAGGCGCCCCTCGGCCCAGAGCTTCCGGATGACCTTCCACTCCCCCCCGTCGATGCCCACGACCAGGATCGGATGCGGCTTCGGCGGCGGCTCCTTGCGGCAGCTTCCTAGCACGAAGCCGGCAAGCGCCAGGACCAGGAAGAAGAGAAGAAGCCAGCGTCTCATGCCGGGAGCCCCAGCCGGTCGAGCAGCTCGTCGAAGGCGGGCTCGCCGTGCAGCCGCTCGAAGAACGGCCGCACCCGCAGCCAGGCCAGCTCGGTGGCATGCGCCTCGAAAGCCCGGCCCAGCCACTCCAGGGCCGACTCCAGGTCGCCGAGACCGACCTGCACCTGCGCGATCAGGGCCGGGGAGATGTAACGCTGCCGCGAGCGCTCCACCAGCTCCTCCAGGATGATCCGGGCCTCCTGCTTCGCGCCATAGCGGCCATAGGTGTAGCCGAGGCCCGCCAGCATCTCGGCGCGGCGGTCCCGGGTCGCGGCGAGCAGCTCCTGGACCGCCTCCTGCGGCCGGCCCTCCTCGGCGTAGCAGAGCCCGAGGAAGAAGCGCGCCAGGGGGAAGTCGGGATCGACCTCCAGCACCCGGCGGCACTGCTCGGCCGCGGCCGCGTGCTCCCGGGCGTAGAAGAGCTGGATCGCCAGGCTGGTACTGACCGGCAGCGACAAGGGATCGAGCTCGAGGGCGGTCTGCAGCTCCGCGGCAGCCTCCTCGAAACGCATCAGCGGAGTGAGGCAGTTGATCGCATACCACTGGCGGGCCGTCGCATAGCCGGGCGCCAGCCGAATCGCGCGCTGGAAGCTCTCCTCCGCTGCCGGCCAGTCCCAGTCGTAGATCGCGGCGACACAGGCCAGGGAGGTATGGGCCTCGGCCAGCGTCTTGTCGAGCTCGAGCGCCCGCGCCGCAGCCTCGCGTGCCTCCGGCATGACCTCTCCCGGCGGGGCCGCGCCATAGATGCCGAGGAGCACGTAGGAGTCAGCCAGCCCCGCGTGGGCGAGGGCGAACCGCGGGTCCTTCTCGATCGCCTCCCGGAACAGCCGGATGCCCCTGCGCAGATCCTCCTCGGTTCGCTTGTTCCAGAAGTAGCGGCCCCGGAGATACGCGTGATAGGCCTCCAGGTTGGCGGTCTGGCGCTGGATCGCCACGCCCTCCAGCGGGATGTCGAACGTCTTGCGCAGCGTGTCCGCGATGCTCTCCGCGATCTCTTCCTGAATCGCGAAGATGTCCTGCATCTCCCGGTCGTAGCGGCCCGACCAGAGGCTGTAACCGGCCTGGACGTCGGTGAGCTGCACCGTGATCCGGAGGCGGTTTCCGGCCTTGCGGACGCTGCCCTCCAGGACCGTGCGCACGTTGAGCTCGGAGCCGATCGTGCGCACGTCCACGGCCCGGTCCTTGTACTGGAAGGCGGAAGTGCGCGAGGCCACGCGGAGCCCCTGCAGACGGGTGAGCGAGCTGATCAGCTCCTCGCTCAGCCCGGCGCAGAAGTACTCCTGGTCGCGCTCGGAGCTCAAGTCGGAAAACGGCAGGATGGCGATCGACGGCGGCAGCTCCCTCGGCGCCTGAGAGGCGATCGGTCCGGCGATCGTGACGGAGAGCCGCTCCTGGATACGGCGCAGATGCTCGTGCATCTCCCGCGCGCTCTGGTAACGCTCGGCCGGCTCCTTGGCCAAGGCCCGCGTGAGCACCGGATGCAGGAGATGGAGGTCCACGGTGGGGACGCTGGTGAGCGGCTCCGGGTTGCTGGAGAG
>JBJMGZ010000841.1:0-4388 GCA_045807605.1 Thermoanaerobaculia bacterium
ACATGAATTCGGCCTACGACGTCGCCCTGGTCTCCCTGGATCTCGCCGGCCTCTATACCGAGCAGGGGAGAACCATGGAGTTGAAGCAGCTCGCCGGGGAGATGGTTCCGATCTTCGCGTCTCTTCAGGTCCAGCGGGAGACTCTCGCCGCCTTCACTCTCTGGCAGCAGGCGGTCCAGGCCGAGACGGCTGGCGCGGAGCTGACCGCGCGTATCGCCAACTCGCTCAAGCGTGCCCGGTACGACCAGAACACCCCGGGGCAGAATTCCATCTGAAAACCCGGAAAGGACTCCAAGGACCCCAGCGACACCAAGGACAAGGATCCGGTCCGTGTCCTTGATGTCCTTGGTGTCCTTGTAGTCCTTTCCCCCTGAAAACAACAAGCCCCCCGTCTCCGGGGGGCTTGCCACGACCCTCTGCCGACAGCCGCTTAGCCGCCGGTCTTCGGCTGGAAGTCGAAGGTCACGTCGGCCGTCTGGTTGGCCGCCACCGTGACCTGCTGCGTCGCGGTGCCGAGCTCCTCGTGCCAGGCCTCCAGCGTATAGGTCCCTGGAGGCAGCTTGTCGATCGAGAACGTGCCGTCATCGGCGCTCACCGCGTAGTACGGGTGCGGCAGCACGCCCACATAGGCATTCATCCAGGGGTGGACGTCGCACTTGAAGGGCACCATCACCTCGGCCTTGTCGAAGATGTGGTCGAACTCCATGTTCTGGATCGGCTGGCCCTGGTTGAACTCCTGGTTCGACTTCGGCATGCCATGGATGTTGTGCAGCGTGGCGTCGCTGTTCTTGATCGACAGCGGCTGGCCCACCTGGATGCCGAAGACGTGCGGGTGGTACTGGCAGCCCTGCTGGTCGAGCACCTTCTTCTCGGTCGGGGTCGGGAAATTCTTGCCCTCGAGGCCGGTCTTCACGTACACGAAGACATTGGCGAGCTTGCCGCCGCTCACCCGGTACTTGTCCGTGTCGACCGGGGTCGTGTGCAGGCTGGCGCAGGTCGGATCGGCGTTCATCGCGATCGTCGTATCGGGATCCGGACCGCTGTAGTTGATCACGCCCTTCACACCCCCCGCGTTGGCCACGTCTACGGCCGGCGCGGTATCGGCCGGAGCGTCGGAGGACGCCTCAGGGACTTTGTCACCCTCGCCCGAGTCCTCACCCTCATCGCCGCCACCACCGCAGGCGACCAGCAGCGCCAGCGAGCAACAGAGGACGAGAAGCAACCAGAATCGATTCCTGCTCATTCACAACCTCCTTGAAAGGATCTTTTGGATCGAAGGGTTGGTCCGCCGGAGTGGGAACGCCGGCCGCCGGATTATGTCACAGCGGCCGGCCCTTGGATCAGGTCTCGAACAACTAGCGCCCGCCCGCGGCCCCTGCCGAGACGCTGGGGGCCGGCGCCCCGCCCACCCCCTCGCTCCCCGCGGTCGTCGTGGACGGCCCCGGGACGGTCCCGCCCGAAAGCCGCCAGATGTGGTCGCGGAGCGCCGCCGTCACCTTGTCCACGTCGGAGAGGTACGCCTGCAACTCGGCCTCGGACGAGAAGTAGGACAGAAGCTGCTGTTTCTGCCCGGCGTATTGCGGCCCGTCCAGCATCTGGCCATAGGGCGACGTGACCTCCCCCGTCGGGCTCACCGAGAAGAAGTTCGGCATCCGCGTGCCCGGGATCCAGCCCTGGGGGTTCTTGATCCAGGAGGGGACCCAATCGTGCCGCAGGCGATCGCTTGCCAGCAGCAGCGAGGGTGCGAGCTCCGCCGTCGTGGCTCCCACTCCGGCGGCAACCGGACCCGCCGGATGGCACCGCGCGCACTGCAGCCTTTCGAAGACGGCCTTGCCCACGGCCAGGTCCCGCGGGTGGGCCGCCACCGGCCGCGACACGAACGGCTTCTGCTTCTCCCGGGCTTCGAAGTAGCCGACGATGGCGTTCGCCTGCTCGTCGGTGAACCCGAAGGTGGGCATGCGCGCCGTGAGCCACGGCCGCATCCTCACCCGGCTGGGGTCGTGCAGGTAGGCGAACAGCCAGTCGCCCTGCACCCGGGCGCCCTCGGCCGCCAGGTTCGGCGGCAGCATGGCCGGATCCTTGATGACCTGCTGGATCGCATGGCCGTGACCCTCGATCAGGTGGCAGCCCTGGCAGTTGAAGCGCGTGATCAGCTTGCGCCCCTCAGCCATCGCAGCCATGCGGCTGCCGTCCGCGGACCCGGCCTTGCGCTGCGCCGCCGCCGTCTCCTTGGTGAAGCCGGCGATGTTTGCCGTGACCGCCTGGGCCTCGCGCTCGGACATGCCGAAGTTCGGCATCTTGAGCAGCTCGTTGTAGTCCTTGACCTTCTCCTTGCCCTCGTCCCAGATGCGCGGGCGCAGGACCTTGGTCTGCACCCAGTCGTGGCGCGTGTGGGAGACGCTGTGCACGTGGCCGAAGTCGAACTGGTGCAGCGGCTTCGAGCCTTCCTGCGTCAGCTCGGTGCCGATCGGCTTGGCGTTCTCGAAGCCCTTGATCTCGTGGCAGCCGTAGCAGCCGTACTTGGTGATCGTCTGCTCGCCCAGGTAGACGTTGCGCTCGGTGTCGGTCTTCATCGCGTCCAGCTTCGCCCGGCTCGCCTCCGTCGTGTAGAGGTTCTGGAGGTAGCCCAGCGCGAGCTCGTCGCGCACCTGCTTGTCCACCGCGGGCAGCGCCACGTTCTCGTACCTGGCGTCACGGCTGGACGAGACATAGGCGACGACGTCCGCCGCCTCCTGGTCGGTCAGCCGCAGGTTGGGCATGTTCGTGTCCGGGAAGTACTGCTTCGGGTTCTTCACCCAGGCGTAGAGCCAGCTCTTGCTGACCTTGCTGCCCGTCCGGATCAGGTTGGGGCCGTGCAGGCGGTTGATCTTGGGGAAGAAGTCGTCGCGCTTCGCCTTCTCGTCCCGGATGTGGCAGCCGGCGCAGCCCACCGACTCGAAGACCCTCTTGCCGTTGGCCGGATCGCCCGCCGGGGCCGGGCCATATTGCGGCCGGTCCGACTTCGCCCACAGGTAGTCGACGATGGCGCGGATCTCCGTGGCCTGCCGCTTCCTGTTCTCCGGAGTCGTGGTGTTCTCCTGGTAGAAGAAGTGCGGCATGAACGTCGTGGGATGGAAGTTCCGCGGCGCCTCGATCCACTTGTAGGCCCAGCCCGGGTTGGTCTTGCCGGCGATGCGCGTGAGGTCCGGGCCCGCCTTGCGCAGCTTCGCGTAGGACGGGTAGTTGATCGGGTGGCAGCCGTAGCAGCCCATGTGGGTCATCAGCTCGCGGCCCGTGTCCTGCGTCTCCGCGGCCGGAGTCCACACGCCGCCCGCGTGGCAGGTGGCGCAGCCTGCCTCGGTCATGCCGGAGGGCATGATCGGGTACTCCAGGAACTGCTGCTGCTTCCAGTTGTACTTCCGCTCCCACTCCTTGCGCTGCTCTGCGGACCGCGGGCTGTGCCCGGCGCGGGAGAAGTCCGTGGCGCGGTCGAGGCCGCCGTGACAGACCGTGCAGCCGTACTGGGTGTAGGGGTGGGGCGAGCCGTCGCCGACGAACTCCGCGAGCCGCGGGTGCGAGCGGTAGGGCTCCTTCCACTCCCGCTCTTTCCCGTCGACGTCCGTCCACTTGTCCGTGAAGCCCGGCCGGTTGGCGGCCACATGACAGGTCACGCAGCGGTCGACCCGGTTGATCTCGGTGAAGTTGATGTTGTGGGTCAGGCCCGGCAGGATCACCTGCTGCACCGACAGGGTGGGCTTGACGAAGTCCATCAGCGGCGCGTTGAGGAGGAAGTAGGCTGGGTCCTTGCCCAGGGCGGCGGCGCGGGTCTCCAGGCTGTCCGCGCCTTCCCGCAGCGCCTTCAGCTTCTCCTCGGCGGAGGTGACGGCCTTGCGGCGCTCGGCGAGCTGGGCCTGCACCTCGGCGCGCTGCTTTTCGTACCCTTCCCTCTCTGTCTGAGCGTCGAACAGCGCCTTCTTCGCCTCGTCGATCCGCTTCCGGCCGTCCTCGCCGCCCTTGCCGGCCTGAATCGACGAGTCGTACAGGAAGCGGGACTCGTCGAGCCGGGCCTTGGCGCCGCGCCAGTCGGAGTCGGCCTCATTCCGCTTGGATGACAGCTCCGCGATCCGATCCTCGAGCTTCTTGATCTCGTCCCGGTGCTTGTCCAGGTCCTTCTCGGCCGCGCGGATCTCGGCCCGGAGCTGCTTGCTCTGGTCCTTGATCTTGTCGCTCTCGTCCTTCAGGTCCTTCTGCAGCTTCTCCCGCTCCTGGTCGCGGAACTCGGCCTGGAACCGCTTCCAGGGCTGCGCGTAGTCGGCGACGACCATCCACAGGGTCACCGCCAGCAGCGCCAGCGAGCTGATGGCGAACACCATGTTCATGCGACCGAAGTTGTAATGCCGGTCCGGTCG
>JBJMGZ010000842.1:0-5296 GCA_045807605.1 Thermoanaerobaculia bacterium
CCCTCCTGACCCGGGAGAGGCCGTGGCGGGCCAAGGCCGGCCGGATTTCCCGATGGCGTGCCAAAATGCCTTTTGGGCCTCCGTAAAAATTTTTGACGCGCCAAATTCCCTTGCGGACCTCCGCAGAAAAATTCGACGCGCCAAATTTTTCTGCGGAGCTCTGAAAAAATTTTCGGCGCGCCAAATTGGCCCGCGGAGGGCTGAATTTTTTTACGGAGCTTCAAATCCGGCTGCGGAGCATTGCGGGCCGGCGAATCGGGCGAAAAAGGCGGATTGAGGGGAGCGCGAGCCAGACTGCCGTCGCCGGCAGCAGCGGAGCCACCGCCGCCACGTCCTCCTCCCCCATCCGGATGCGGACCTTCTCCACGGGAATCACGAAGATCTTGCCGCCCCCGCTTCTCCCGTGCGGGCGACGGAGGGCGCGCGGGTCGTGCTCGCGTCTGCGGCTCTACGCCGGCTCGACGAAGATCTTCGACGCCGCCCGGAAGCCCAGGCTCACCGCCTCGCCACCCTCCCGGCGCAGCTCGACCGTGTCGGCGGCCTCGTCGCGGCGGTCCACGGTGAGGGCGCTGCCCGGCTTCAGGTCGCGGCGCTCCAGGAGCTGCAGGAACTCGCGGCTCTGGTCCGCCACCCGCGCCACCCGCACCGGCTTCCTCAGCTCGCAGGTGAGCAGGCTCGGCCGCTCCGGCAGCTCGATGACCCCGTGGACGTCCGGGATCGGATCGCCATGCGGATCGACCGACGGATAGCCCAGCATCTCGTCCATCCGGTCCACCAGCCGGTCCGAGACCGCGTGCTCCATCTCCTCGGCTTCGGAGTGGACCTCGCTCCAGTCCATGCCCATGACCTTGACCAGGAACAGCTCGACCAGGCGGTGCCGCCGCAGCACGTGCGCCGCGAGCTGCCGGCCCGACGGCGTCAGCCGCACCCCGCTGTACGGCTCGTAGGACACCAGGCCGCTGTCCGCCAGGGTCTTCACCATGGCCGTCACGGTGCCCGGCGCCACCTTCAGGCCGGCCGAGATCTGGCCCATCGGGACCAGGCTCTCCGCGTCCCGCTGCTCGATCAGGATGCACTTCAGGTAGTCCTCGACGGTGCTGGTCGGCATGGAACTAAGAGTACCACTTGACATTTCGCGGGACCAGGAGCAAGATTTTGGAATGCCAAAATTGTCGCTTTACCTCATCGTACCCTCTTTGCTCCTCGCCGGCTGTGGCGGCGGCGGCGAATCGCCGGCGGGAGCCAAGGGTCCGATCCATGTCGTGGCGACCACCGGGATCATCGCGGACGTCGCGCAGCGGATCGCCGGGCCGCATGCCCGGGTCGAGGCTCTGATGGGTCCCGGCGTGGACCCCCACCTCTACAAGGCGAGCGAGAGCGACGTCCGCCGGCTTTCCGAGGCCGACCTGGTGCTCTACAACGGGCTCCACCTCGAAGGGAAGATGGGCGACATCCTCACCAAGATGGCCCGCACCCGTCCCGTGGTGGCCGTGACCGAGGAGATCCCCCAGGACCTGCTGCGCGAGCCGCCCGAGTTCCTCGGGCAGTACGATCCGCACGTCTGGTTCGACGTCTCCATGTGGGCGAAGACCCTGGGGCCGATCACCCATGAGCTCTCCGCGCTTGACCCGGAGCACGCCAAGGAGCTCGAAGCCAACGCCGCGGCCCTGGGCAAGGAGCTGGACGAGCTCGACGCCTGGGTCAAGGCGCAGATCCTGACCATCCCGGAGCCGCACCGCATCCTGGTCACCGCGCACGACGCCTTCGGCTACTTCGGCCGGCGCTACGGCATGCAGGTGGTGGGCATTCAGGGGATCAGCACGCTCTCCGAGGCGGGCTTGAAGGACGTCGACCGCGTCGTGAGCCTGGTGGTGGACCAAAAGGTCCCGGCGATCTTCATCGAGTCCAGCGTGCCGCGGCGCTCGATCGAGGCCGTGCAGGCCGCGGTGCGGTCGCGCGGGCACGAGGCCGCCATCGGCGGCCAGCTCTACTCCGACTCCCTGGGCGCCGCCGGCTCCCCGGCGGGGACCTACCCGGGCATGGTCCGGGCCAACGTGGCTACCATCGTCAATGCCCTCCAGTGAGGTGATGCCATGAACGTGCCGGCCATCGAGGTCCACGACCTCACGGTCGCGTACCGCACCCAGCCCGTGCTCTGGGACGTGGACCTCGCCCTTCCCGAGGGCAAGCTGATCGCCATCGTGGGGCCGAACGGCGCCGGCAAGAGCACGCTGCTCAAGGCGATCCTCGGCCTGGTGCCGCCCGTCACCGGCTGGGTGCAGATCTTCGGCGAGCCGTACGAGCGCCGCCGCTCCTGGGTGGGCTACGTGCCGCAGCGCGAGAGCGTGGACTGGGACTTCCCCACCAGCGCGCTCGACGTGGTGACCATGGGCCTCTACGGCCGCATCGGCTGGCTGCGGCGGCCGTCGAAGCACCACCGGGAGACCGCCCTCGCCTGCCTGGAAAAAGTCGGCATGCACGACCTCGCCCACCGCCAGATCAGCCAGCTCTCGGGCGGCCAGCAGCAGCGCGTCTTCCTCGCCCGCGCCCTGGCCCAGGACGCCCGCCTCTATCTCATGGACGAGCCGTTCGCGGGCGTCGACGCCACCACCGAGCGCGCCATCCTCACCCTGCTCAAGGAGCTCCGCGCCGCGGGCCGCACGGTGGTCGCGGTCCACCACGACCTGCAGACGGTCGCGGAGTACTTCGACCACGTGGTGCTGCTCAACATGCGCCTGGTGGCGGCCGGACCGATCTCCACGACCTTCAACGCCGACACCCTGCAGCGCACCTACGGCGGCAAGCTGACCGTGCTCACCCAGGCCACCGAGGCGCTGCTCCAGAAGAGGTCCCTGGGGGGCGAGGAGTAGGCCATGGAGCTGACCTTCACCGCCAGGAACGTGCTGATCGGCGCCACCCTGCTCGGCGTCCTCGGGGGCACCCTGGGCACCTTCGCCCTGCTGCGGCGCCAGAGCCTGCTCGGCGACGCGCTCGCCCATGCCGCCCTGCCGGGGGTCTGCATCGCCTACCTGATCACCGGCACCAAGTCGCCGCTGCCGCTCTTTGCCGGCGCCCTGGCCGCGGGCCTGCTCGGCTCGCTCCTGATCCTCGCCACCGTGCGCTGGAGCCGCATCAAGGAGGATTCGGCCATCGGCATCGTGCTCTCGGTCTTCTTCGGCATCGGGATCGTCCTCCTCACGCTGATCCAGAAGCTGCCGGCGGGCAACCAGAGCGGCCTCGACAAGTATCTCTTCGGCCAGGCCGCGACGCTGGTCGTCGCGGACCTGCAGGTCATGGCCGTGCTGGGGGCGATCGTGATCGCCTTCGTCGTGGCCTTCTACAAGGAGTTCAAGCTCCTCGCCTTCGACCGGGAGTTCGGCTCCAGCCTGGGATTGCCGATGCGCAAGCTCGAGGTGCTCCTCACCCTGCTCCTCGTGGTGGTGGTGGTGGTGGGGCTCCAGACCGTGGGGGTGGTGCTCATCGTCGCGACCCTGATCACCCCGGCCGCGGCGGCGCGGCAGTGGACCGACCGGCTGGGGGCGATGCTCCTGCTCTCCGCCGGGATCGGCGCGACCGCTGGGGCCGCGGGCTCGCTGGTCAGCGCGTCGATGGCGAAGCTGCCCACCGGGCCCGTGATCGTCCTGGTCTCGAGCAGCGTGCTGATCGTCTCGCTCCTTCTCGCTCCCAGCCGCGGCATCCTGTGGGCGCGCCTGCGCGAGCGCCAGGTGGCCGGGCGCATCCAGCGCGAGAACCTGCTCAAGGACCTCTACCTGCTCGGCGAGCGCAAGGCGGACTGGGCCACGGCCCTGACCTGGCCGCACCTGATGGGCCTGCGCGGGCAGACCGGCCGGGAGCTGGCCAGGAACGCCCGCCCGCTCGTCGCCGCCGGGCTGGCCGAGCGCGACGGCGACACCCTGCGCCTGACCGAGGCCGGCAGAAAGGAGGCCGAGCAGGTCGTGCGCAAGCACCGCATCTGGGAGGTCTATCTCAGCCGTCGCCTGGAGCTGCCGAGCGATCACGTCCACCGGGATGCCGAGGCCATGGAGCACGCCCTGTCCGAGGCCGCCGTGACGGAGCTGGAGGAGGCCCTGGGCTTCCCCGCGCTCGATCCCCACGGCAGCCCGATCCCGCCGCGGAGACAGCAGAGGGCCATGTCATGAGCCCCACCCTGGTCATCCTCCTGGTGGCGAGCTGCGTGGCCGCGAGCTGCGCCCTGATCGGCTCATTCCTGGTGCTGCGCAAGATGGCGCTGCTGGGCGACGCCATCAGCCACGCGGTGCTGCCGGGCATCGTCATCGCCTTCCTGCTGACCAGCTCGCGCTCGGCCCTGCCCATGGTGCTCGGCGCCGGCGCGCTCGGCGTGCTCACGGTCATGCTGGTGGAGCTCTTCAACCGCAGCCGGAAGCTGCGCGAGGACGCCTCGATCGGCGTGGTCTTCCCGGCCCTGTTCTCGCTCGGGGTGATCCTGATCAGCCGCTACGCCGCGCAGGTGGACCTGGACCTCGACTGCGTGCTCTACGGCGAGATCGCCTATGCTCCCTGGGACGTGCTCCTGGTAGGAGGGGCCGATCTCGGTCCCAAGGCGCTCTGGGTCAACGGCGCGGTGCTGCTCCTGGACCTGCTCTTCGTGCTGGTCTTCTTCAAGGAGCTGAAGCTCTCGACGTTCGACGCCGGCCTGTCCGCCGCCCTGGGGTTCTCGCCGGTCCTGATCCACTACCTGCTGATGAGCGCGGTGTCGGTGACGGTGGTCGGCGCGTTCGAGTCGGTCGGCGCGATCCTGGTGGTGGCCATGCTGGTGGTGCCGCCGGCCACGGCCTACCTGCTCACCGACCGCCTCGGAGTCATGCTGGGCCTGGCGGTCGGCACGGGGATCGCCTCGGCGCTGCTCGGCTACGGCATGGCGCGGGTGCTGGACGTCTCCATCGCCGGGGCCATGGCGAGCGTGGCCGGGCTGCTCTTCGTGGCGGCCCTGCTGCTCTCGCCTTCGCACGGCCTGCTGGCGCGGCTGCTCCAGCTCCGCAAGATGGGGCGGCGGCTCTCGGGGCAGCTCCTGCTGCTCCACCTGCGCAAGGAGGGCGAGGTGGTGCCCACGGCGATGCTCGAGCGGCGGTTCGGGTGGAGCGCGCGGCGCCTGCAGACGGTGTTGTCCGGGCTGCTCCGCACCGGTCTGGTGGAACGGGAGGGCGGCGGCCTGCGGCTGACCCCGAAGGGGTCCGAGGTGCTGGAGACGACCGGGCGCGCGCAGCTCGCCCACAGGTTGTAGGGGCGGGGCTTGCCCCCGCCCGGGAGGGGGTAA
>JBJMGZ010000843.1:0-15340 GCA_045807605.1 Thermoanaerobaculia bacterium
TGGCCTGGGGCAGCACCGGCCGGGCGGGACCCAGAAAGAGCAGCGAGAAGGGCTCCTTCCTCGCCGCGAAGTCCGGGTTCTCCTCATAGCGGCTGATCTCGAACAGCTCCAGCTCCAGGGACTCCTGCCCCTCGATCTGAAGACGGAAGCGGCTGCCGACGTGCTCCGTGAAGGAGCCAGGGGTCAAGGAATCCAGCATCTCGGTCCTCCTGGAAGAGCCTGACTCTATCAGAGCATGGGGCATGGAATTTGCTCCCTGCCGCTCCCATGCGGTTGACGTGTACCCTCGTAGACGCCCATGTCCACGTTCATCCTTGTTTCCCCCTGGAGTCGGTTCTCGAGGGAGCGCTGGCGAACGTCCGCAGGGTTGGTGGGACCCTCGGATGCCTGCTGTTTGCGGAGATGGCGGGAGGCCGGTGGTTTCGTGACGCCCGAGGGGTGGTGGGGGCCTGGAGCCTCGCTCCGACGGGGGAGAAGGAGTCTCTCGTCGCACGCCGGAGCACCGGGGAGACGCTGATCTTCGTGGAAGGCCGGCAGATCGCGGCCCGCGAGCGGCTCGAGGTGCTGGCGCTCGGCAGGGATATGGACATCCCCGATGGGCTTTCGCTGGACGAGACGCTGGTTCGGGTCCGCGAGAGCGGCGCCCTTCCCGTCCTCCCCTGGGGATTCGGCAAATGGTCGGGCCGCCGTGGCGCTCTCGTCGCGGCGATGCTCGACCGGCCCGGGGGCGAGCTGTACCTGGGGGACAACTCCAACCGGCTCCGGCTCGCCGGCGTGCCCCGGCTCCTGCGCGAGGCCCGGGAACGAGGTCTGATCGTGCTGCCGGGGAGCGATCCGCTGCCGTTCCCGAGCCATGCCCGCCGGGCGGGCTCGTTCGGGTTCGTGCTGGAGGGGACGCTCGATCCGCTCCGGCCGGCCGAGGACCTGCTGCGGAAGGTCCGCGCCCTGCGCGAGCAGCCGCGTACCTACGGGAGAGGCGAGACTCTCCCCAGGTTCCTGCGGGACCAGGCCAGCCTGCAGCTGCGGCAGGTGAGCGCATGACGGTCTCTCTGGCTCGCGACCCACACGGTGCCGCCTCGGCCTCCTACGACCTGCTCGTCGTGGGCGGCGGGTTCTACGGGGCGATGCTCACCCTGGAGGCGGCGCGCCGGGGGCTCTCGGTGCTGCTCGTCGAGCGGGATGACTTCGGCGGCGCCACGTCCTGGAACAGCCTGCGGATCGTCCACGGCGGCCTGCGCTATCTCCAGAGCCTGGACCTCTCCCGGTATCGCGAGTCGGTCGCGGAGCGCCGCTGGTTCCTGCAACACTTTCCGGACCTCGTCGAGCCGCTCCCCTGCCTGATGCCCCTGTACGACCCTCCGCGCGGCGGGCGGCTCCGGCGTCCGGCCGCGTTCCACCTGGCGCTCGCGGTCGATGAGGCGCTCTCCCGAAACCGCCCGGCGGGCCGGATCGTCGACGCCGCGGAGGCCGTCCGGCTCTTCCCGGCGGTGGATCAGGCGGGTCTTGCGGGAGGAGCGCTCTGGTACGACGCCGTGATGCCCGACTCCCAGCGGGTCCTCGTCGAAACCCTCCGCTGGGCGCACCGGTGCGGAGCCCGGATGCTCAACTATACCGAGGCGGTCGACCTGCGGATGGAGGCGGGCAGGGTCGCCGGACTTCGTGCCGTGGACCGGGAGACGGGGGAGAGCCTCGAGCTGCGCGGCCGGACCGTGGTGAGCTGCGCCGGTCCCTGGAGCCGCGAGCTCGCGGGCCGGTTCGACCGCGACCTGCCCGAGCTGTTCCGTCCGCTGCTCGCGTTCAACGTCCTCCTCGACCGCGAGCCGCCCGCTTCCGTCGCGGTCGCCGTGACGCCGCGAGGGAAGAGAGCCCAGACCTGGTTCCTCCTCCCCTGGAAGGGAAGGGTGCTGGCCGGCACCTCCTACGCCGCGGCGCCTGGGGGCTCGGCCCCGGGAGCTCCCCCGGATGCGGAGGATGTGGAAGAGCTCCTCGCCGCTCTCAACGCCGCCGTGCCCGGCTGGAACGTGCGCTCCTCCGAGGTCCTGCGGGTCTGTCATGGCTGGCTGCCGGCGGAGGCCGACGGCTCGGCCGTGCCGGCCGGCCGCCCGGTCCTCCACGACCATGGAAGCACGGGCGGGCCGCAGGGGCTCTTCAGCGTCTCGGGTGTGAAGCTGACCACGGCCCGGGCCGTGGCCGAGACGACTCTCGCGCGGCTCTTCGATCGACTGCCCGCGCCGGGCTGGATCGGCCGGCCGGACCCCGACCCGCCGCTCGCGCTCGATGACTTCCTGAACCTGGCCGCCCGCGACCGGGAGGCCGCCCGCGTCCACGTGCGCGGGCTCGTCGAGCGCCAGTCGGTGGTCCACTTGGAGGACCTGCTACTCCGGCGGGCCGACTGGGGCCTCCACCCGGAGGGGACCATCGCGGCCCGGCTGTGCACCTCGCTGGGCTGGTCCTCGGCACGGGCCGGGACCGAGCTGCGTGCAGCGGGGAGAGCGAACCGTTGACCGTCGCGGACGTCGAGACCTCCTCCGAGGAGTACGCGCGCCGCTTCAGCGGCGAGGTCGGGCGGTTTTTTCTCGACGTCCAGAATTCGACGGTGCTCGACCTGCTCGCGCCCTGGCCCGGAGCGACGGTGCTCGACGTCGGCGGCGGGCATGCGCAGCTTGCGCCGGCTTTGGTCGAGCGCGGCTTCCGGGTGACGGTGGCGGGCAGCGACGAGGTCTGCCGGGAGCGGCTGGACCGCGCCCTGGCGCCGGGATCGTTCGAGTTCCGCGCCTGCGACCTGCTGGCCCTGCCCTACCCGGACCGCGCCTTCAACGCCGTGGTCTCGCTACGGCTGGCGGCCCACGTCGAGCGCTGGCGCGAGCTCGTCGCCGAGCTCTGCCGGGTGGCGGACCGGGCGGTGATCCTCGACTACTCGGACTCCCGCAGCTTCAACCAGCTCTACGGGCCTCTCTTCTCCTGGAAGAAGGCGGTCGAGGGGAACACGCGCACCTATCACACGTTCAAGCCGGGTGAGATCGCGGCCGAGGCGGCGCGCCACGGCTTCGGGCGGCCGGCGGAGCGCCGGCAGTTCTTCCTGCCCATGGTCGTGCACCGGGCGGCGAAGAGCGGCCGCTTCTCGCGCGGCAGCGAGCGGGTGAGCGCGGCGCTCGGCCTGACGCGGCGGCTGGGCTCGCCCGTCGTGCTGAGGATCCAGCGGGAGGAGAGATGAAGGTCCTGGTCACGGGCGGTACCGGGTTCACCGGCAAGGCCCTCGTCCGCCGCCTGATCGAGATAGGGCATCAGGTCACAGCCCTGGACTACAAGGAAGGGCTGAAGACCCGGGAGATCCGCGAGTGGGGGGCCGAGGTCGTCCTGGGGAGCGTCACGGACATGGACGCCGTGCGCCGCGCCGTCGACGGGGCCGAGGTGGTCCACCACGTTGCCGCCGCGTTCCGCGAGATGGACGTGCCCGAGCGGCATTACTACGAGGTCAACGTCGAGGGCACCCGCAACGTCCTGCAGGCGGCGCTCGACGCGGGCGTGCGCAAGGTCGTCTGCTGCAGCACCTGCGGAGTGCACGGCAACGTCGATCACCCGCCGGCCGGCGAGGACGCCCCGATCCAGCCCGCCGATTACTACCAGCGCACCAAGTGGGAGGCCGAGCCGGTGGCGCGCGAGTTCTTCGAGCGCGGCCTCAGGACCACCATCCTCCGTCCCGCCGCCATCTACGGGCCGGGCGACCCCGAGCGCTTCTACCTGATCTTCAAGCGCGTTGCCAGCGGCACCTTCCCCATGTTCGGCAACGGCAGGACGCTCTACCACCCCCTCTACATCGACAACCTCGTCGATGCCTTCCTCCTCGCCATGGAGGACGGCAAGGGCGAGGGCGAGGCCTATCTCATCGCCGACGAGCAGTACCTCGAGATCGAGGACCTGGTGCGCCGCGTCGGCCGGGCGCTCGGGACCGACGTCAAAATCCCCCACTACCCGGTGTGGCCGGTGGTCGTGGCCGGACACATCGTCGAGAAGGCCTGCAAACCGTTCGGCATCAATCCGCCCATCTTTCCGCGCCGGGTCGACTGGTACCGCCAGAACCGGGCGTTCCGGATCGACAAGGCGAAGAGAGACCTGGGCTATCAGCCCCGCGTCGGCATCGACGAAGGGCTGCGCAGGACCGCCGAGTGGTACCGGCGGGAAGGGTTGTTGTAAAAACCTCCGGAATTCGGGCGGCCTCCCGCTGTTATCTGCGAGGTACGAGGAAATCGACGAATCTGTATAGATTGTAAAGATTTCCTTGCGCGGGCCGACTTTTGGATGTTACGGTGCGGCCCGGCCTTGGATGTAAGCGGGTGTGCTTGCTTCTGGGTTTTCATCAACCCGCGCGCCAGCGCTATCGTGGAGGATCACGACGCATGGCCAAGAGAGCTCTTTCGACGGTCTACCTGGTGGGGGTTCTCGCCCTCGCGAGCGCGGCTCGAGTCGCCGCCGTCCCCTGCTACGGCACCGCCGAGGTCGCTCTGACCTCTTCCTTTTCCTACAACGCGGGCTCCGGCTCTCCGAATCCCTTCGACTACAGCTTCACGGCCACGGTCACCGCGCCCTCGGGACGCAAGTACACGGTCCCGGGGTTCTTCGACGGCAACGGCGCGGGCGGCGCCATCGGCAACGTCTGGAAGCTCCGCATCTACACGGACGAGGTCGGCACCTGGAAGTGGACGACCAGCAGCAATGTGCCCGGCCTGAACGCCCTCTCCAGCACGGTGGCGGTCTCCGGCAAGCTCACCGGCGTCTTCGGCCGCGGCCCGGTGGTGGAGAACCCGGCGCGTCCCCGTACGCTGATGTACCAGGAGGGCGTCCCCGTCTTCCTGACCGGCAAGTTCCTCGACGCCGCGGCTTCGAGCCCGCTCAAGTACAGCCACACGATGTTCTCGGAGAAGCTGACGGATACGAACCGCCAGTCGATGCTCTCCCGCCACCTCGGGATGAGCCTCAACAAGATCAACGTGTACTACGCCAACAAGGGGGATTACGGCGGCGTCTCCACCACTCCCTGGGCCGGCACGGCCGCGACCAACAACAAGACCCGCTTCGACCTGGCGCGCTGGCGGATGTACGACCAGTGGGTGGTGAAGATGCGGGATGCGGGCGTCGTCGCCGACATGTGGTTCTTCGCGGACGACTCCGGCTTCGGAGACCTGCCGGACGCCGACCGCCAGCGGCTGATCAAGTACGCGATGGCCCGGCAGTCGGCCTACGTGAACACGATGTTCGTGGTCGCCCTGGAATGGCAGGAGGGCTGGTCTTCCACGGAGGTGACCAACCACGCGAGCTTCCTGCAGGCGAACAACCCATGGGCGCGCCTCGTGACCGTGCACGGCACTCCGGGCATGTTCTCTTTCCCGACCGCCCTCTGGGCCGATTACATGGACGTCCAGGCGGGCAACTCGGCCAGCCCTGGGACGGTCCACAAGAGCACGCTCGACCATCGCAACCTGGCGGTCAAACCGGTCATCCAGGAGGAGCACGGGCTCGGCCAGGAGGACACCGTCCATCGCCAGCGCGCCTGGGCGGCGTTCACCGGCGGCGCGGCCGGCGTCGGCACCGGCTCGTACCTGAAGTACCTGGTGGCGTTCACGAAGGTGGCCGGCTGGCACCTCATGGACCCGGCGGATTCTCTGGTCAGGTCCGGTGCCGCCTACGGGCTCGCCCAGGCCGGCAGCGCCTACGTCTTCTACCTGTACAACGGCGGAATGGTGAACATCGACCTGAGCAAGGCGACCGGCACCCTGTCGGTGCAGTGGTACGACCCGCGCACCGGCGCCTTCAAGGCGGCACCCTCGGTCAACGGCGGCGCAGCGCGCAGCTTCACGGCGCCCGCCAGCGGCGACTGGGTGCTCTACATCCGCAAGTAGACCCTCCTTCTCCTCCCTGACATGCCGGCCGCCGGAACCCCGGCGGCCGTTTCATTTTCTGCAAGGCATGATTCTTGCGCTTTCCCTTCTTCTGTCGTTGGAGGAAGGAATTATGCGTTATGTTGCATGTCTCTTTGTTTTGGGGTGGGTGGCAGGAGCGGGCGTTCTGGACGCGGCGCCTCTTTCCCTGGCCTACGATCTGGAAGGCCCCGGGCTTGCGGTCGCCCAGGGGGGAGTGGGCCTGGTGGGCTGGAGGAAGGAGCCCCGCAAAATCGTCGTAGATATTCCCGGGTCCGTCGAGCTCGCCCTGCTCTATTGGACCGGGCGCGACCACCCCTGCTCGCCGGATGCCGAGACGGGGGTCTGCGGGATTCCCGCGGAGCCCTACCGCGACCAGGTGCTGCTGCTCGACGGCGTTCCCCTCACCGGCACCCTCCTCGGCACGGAGCTCCAGCCGGACACCAACCGCGGGCCGGTCCTCAACATCGGGTACATGGCGGACGTGACCGACGAGGTACGCGCCCGCGGCACGGGCAGGCTGTCCTTCGCGATCGCCGATGGCGATCCGGCGAGCAACCTGACCGATCTCGACGGTGCCGGGCTGCTCGTGGTCACCAGCGATCCGGGGGGCCCCGCCGCCCGCGTGCTCGTGTTCCACGGCCTGGACTTCGCGTACGGCGAGGACCGCACGCCGGGACCCACGCGGATCACCGAGGCGATCACTTTCAACCATGGAGCGGCGCGCACCAGCCGCACGGGCGCGCTGGTGGTCTTCGTGGGCGACGACGGCAGCAGGGGCCCCGACCGCATCGACGTCACCCCCACGAACGTCAAGCTCGTCAACAGGATCGACGGCTCGGCGGGAGCGAGCTGGGACGCCGACCGCTTCCCCGTGCCGGTGGCGGCGGGAAACCTGGCCACGACCGTCCGGATCGCGTCCGAGCCGTGGGGGAAGAACCCGGACTCGATGCTCTGGGCGATGGCCGCCCTGTGGCTCCCTCTGCCGGTGCCCAGCGGCTGCAGGGCTGCGTACTGGTACCGCGACCAGGAGCAGTGGAAGTATCCCGGGCTGCCTCCGACGCAGAAGATCCGGTTCATCTTCCCGGCCGCGGTCCCTTACGGGGACGTCCCGGAGGCGACGCTGCGCACCGCCTTCGTGTTTCCGGACGAGGGGGGGCTCCTCGGCGCGGTCAAGACCCTGGTGAGGGAGGGCGGAGCGGCGATGCTCAACAGCGCTCACTTCCGGATCGAGTACCCGCTGACCCGGACGCAGGTCCTCACCCGGGTGGGAGAGGCCCTGAAGAGCGGCGACGAGGCCGTGATGCGTGCCTTTGCCGCCGAGCTCAAGGCGGCCAACGAGGCCGGCTGCCCGCTCAAATGAATGTAGGGGCGGGGCTTGCCCCCGCCCGGGAGGGGGTAAACCCCTCCCCTACATAACTCGAAAAAACCTTTTTACCAGGCGAGATCTTTTTCGTAACCGAGCCGGACCAGCATGTCGCCGGCGATCTCCTTGAAGACCCGCTTCTCCCCGTCGTCGAAGTGGTTCTTCCAGTCGCCGGCGATCCCCTTGCGGTAGAAACGCTTGCGGTCCTCCTGGCCGCGCTCGCGGCCGGCGTAGAAGCGGAAGGACGAGCGCTCCAGGATGTCCGCGATCATGCGGTCGTCGTGGCGGAGATCCAGGAACTGGAAGAGCTCTCTCGCCACCGTGGCCCCGTCGCCAAGCAGCTTCTCATAGGCGCAGGCGAAGACCGGATGCTGCTCCGTGTGCTTCAGATGGGCCTCCATGTCCTGCCTCCACGCCCGGGTCGCCTCCGCGAAATCGAACGGCTTGCCGCCGTAGTCGCGGGTGAAGAACTTGTCCGAGGTCACCACGTCGCGGCCGTCGCGATAGATCACGATCAGCTTGGACTTGGGGAAGATCTCCCGGATTCTCTCCACCCGGTTGACGTTGCGCGGCGACTTCTCCAGCAGGTAGCGCCGCGGCTGCAGCCGATCCTTCAAAAAGTGGAAGAAGCGGTCGACGTACTCCTCGGGCGACTGCATGCGGCGCAGGTCGCGGCGCAGCACGGCCTGCTGGAGCAGCCCCAGGTCGGGCAGGGTGGAGGGCCGCTCCTCCTTTCTGAGCGCCAGCGCCGGCTTCGTGCGCTTCAGGACCGGCGCCGCCAGGTTGAGCAGGTGGTGCTTGAGGAGCGCCTTCGTCCCGCCTGCGCTCCAGGGGGTCTGCGAAAAGAGGCGGTCGGTGCGCCGCACCGGGTCCGGCTCGCTCCAGCCGATGTGGAACAGGTTCGTCTCCATCAGCCCGCGGATGTCCGGATGCAGGCTCATCAGGTTGAGGAGCCAGGTGCTGCCGCTCTTGCGATGCCCGACGATAAAGGCGAAACCGTCGCCGTTCGTGCTCGTCATTCCTTCCCCCTCAGGTCGTAGATCCAGATCACCGGCCCCTTGCCGCCCCAGTCCGCGGGATCGAAGGCGCGCAGCAGCCGTTCGCGCTCCAGGCCGCGGTAGAAGCGGGCGAACGAGGGGAAGGCCTCCTGCCGCTTCGCCATCTTCCCGAAGTACTTGCTCCGCGCCTCGCTATTGGTGACCACGAAGCGGATCCCCTCGGCGCGGTACTCGTCGATCGTCTTCGGCTGTCGCGTGACCAGCGGGTTGCCCATGTCGAGGTCCACCGGGTTGCGCCGCAGCTCGGCGTCCGGCTTCTCCCCTTGCAGCCACCAGGGGTGGCCCAGCTCCAGGATGTCGCGCCCCTCTCTGGCCGGGTAGCGGCGAAGGAGCTGGAGGCGCTGGCCCTGGTGCCGCGTGAACGGTCCTTTCGGGATCGTCGCGAGCAGCGCCTGCTGCCGGGCCACGGAGCGCGCGTCCGGCTGGAGGGGCGGACCGTAGTCGTCGAGCAGGATGCGCTCGTCCCGCGGCAGGTTCTCGACGATCCAGCGGTAGGAGACCAGCCGGCTGTCCTGGCGGTTGAGGGCCAGGTTGCGGGTGGACGCCTCGACCGCGGTAGGAACGCAGGCCAGGGCCACGAGCCCCACGGCCAGGGCTTTCCGGCGCGCTTCCGAGCGAGATATCAGCAGCGCGCCGGGCCAGACCAGGGTGGCGAGCAGCGGGTAGACCGCGTTCAGGTGCCGCGGCTGCACGTGGTAGGCCGCCACCGTGACCGCCGCCGCGAAGTAGGCCAGGACGGGCAGGCCCACGAGCGCGGCATACCAGCGGGTCTCGCGCCGGGCGAGCGCCGCGCCGAGCCCGAGCAGCGCGAGCCCCGCGAGCGGCAGGCTCATCCCCTTCTGCGACGTCAGGACCTGGAAGAAGTCCAGCGTGGCCCCGCCGAGCGCTGCCGGGCTGCCGGGCTTGTACTCGATCTTACTGTCGGCCTCGAAGAGGACCTGCTCCGGCTCCGGGAAGAAGGTCTTCTCGAGCTGCGCGAAGGTCTGCCGCGGCCAGGTGGGATCGAGGAAGTTGTAGGGCGAGGTGAGGAAGAACCCCGCCGTGAACAGGGCCGGCACCAGGGCGCCGCGCAGCAGGACCGTCCGCCAGGGCAGGCGGCGTGAGAGGCCGTTCCAGAGCTCCATGGCCAGATAGGTCGGGACGAGCACGATGCCGTAGTAGTGCGTGCCCATCGCCGCGCCCGCGAGGATCGCGGCAAGGACCAGGGGGCGCCAGCCCAGGTCGTCCCGCGTGCGGAGATAGACCAGGATGGAGAGGGCGATCATCAGTCCGCCGGGCACATCGGTCTTCATCTGCTGGGAGGAGGCGACCATGGGCGCGAGCACCGCCGCGGCCAGGGCCGCGGCCAGGCCCGCCCGCTCGCTTGCGAACGCCTTCCGGCCGATGCGGTACACGACCCAGACCGTGGCCACGCCGCAGGCGAACACGACCAGGCGGCCCAGGAGCAGGAACGGTCCCGGCGAGGTCAGGAAGTGAGCGCCGAACTCCGCCGTGGACTCGAACCGCCCGACCGCCATCCCGGCCAGGAAGTAGAGGCCATAGACGAGCAGCCAGACGTACAGGAACAGCGCCGGCTTGTGGAACCAGTGCGGGTTCAGGTCGCCCGCGCCCAGGGCCATCGACCGCTTCATGAAGTGGAGCTCGTCCCCGAAGTAGGAGAAGGGGAGGTCGTGGAACAGGCCCCACAGGCGGATGCCCGCGGCGAGCAGGAGGATGCCCGACAGGGGCAGCAGCGCGTCGCGCGTCATGCCGCTGGTCATGTCGCTGGTCATGCCGCTGGTCATGTGGTGCTTCCGTGAATGCTGAACACGGCGTTGAGGCCGGCCTTCTCCAGGTTGATCTCCCGCAGCCTGGCGGGGCGCTCCAGGTCGTAGAGGGCGATGCGGGTGGGGAGCCGCTCGCGGAAGCCATTCCGGATCCAGCTCAGGTTCTGGCGCAGCTTCGTCTGGCGCAGGCGGCTGAAGCCCACCCAGGCCCGGCGGGCGTCGTCGGTCAGCAGCCCGCGGCACCAGCCCAGGGGCCGGTCGTCGCCGGGTTCCTTCAGAGAGTTGAGGTCGAGGTCGCGCTTCTCCCCGGTCTTCGTGTCGAAGATGACCACGTGGCCGTCGACCGAGGTGAAGACCAGCCGGTCGCCGGCGACATGACCGTCGTGGATGCCCTGGATGCCGACGGAGAAGGAGCCCCGGTGCCCGTTGCGGGAGGGATCGACGGCCACCGCGTCGCGCTGCTCGAAGCGGGTCACCCACGGCTGCCCGTCCAGGAAGAAGACGTAGTTGGGGTGCGCGCGGTGGGGCTTGGTCGTGGGCACCTTGCGGTAATCGACATCGCGGTCGAACCGGCTCCAGACGTCGCCCCCCAGCACGTCGGTCAGCCGCACCAGCTCGCCCGCGCGGGTGATCTCGGCCACGGCGTCGAGCCCGGTCACGGCCACGAAGAGGTTGCCGTCCGGTCCCGGGGTCACGTGGTGGAGGTCGTTGAAGCAGGGGAGCGAGATCACCCGGCGGATCTCGAAGCCGGGCCCAGTGCCGGGGAGACTGCACTCCAGCACCTCGGTCTGCGTGCAGAGCCAGATCGTGTCGCCCTCCACGGTGGCTGCCTTGAACAGGTGCGACGGCCGGTCGTCGGGGCAGTGCCCGGGCGGCGACTGGTACTCCAGGACGCGCTCCAGCCGGCCCGTCTCAAGATCGATCCGCACCACCACGCCCGCCCGGAAGCGGTGCCACTCGTGCTCCTCGAGGCTCTCCTTCTGCTCTCCGCCGATCGCCCAGAGCGCCCCGCTCATCGCTGTTCTCCGCCCCTGCCGGTCAGCATCCGGAAGACCTGCCGCCACCGGGCGGGATCGAGATAGGCGAAGGTGCGCACCCCCACGAGCCTGCGCGCCGACCAGACCATCCCCATGTTGATCGAGATGAGCGAGACGGTGGTGGCGAGCGCGACGCCGTAACCGCCCCAGACCGGGGCGGCGAGCGTGCTGAGCCCGATGTTGAGAACCGCCGCGGCCACGGTCAGCCCCAGCAGCCGGTAGTGGTGCCCGCTCATCTGCAGCACGTAGCCCGCGGAGCCGCAGGCGGTGTCCCAGAAGCTGCCGACCGCCAGGATCATCAGGATGCTCCAGCTCGGGAGATAGGTGTCGCCGAAGGCGAAGTGGATCAACGGCCGTCCGAGGACGAGCAGGGAGAGCATCGCCAGGCAGGAGAGCATCCCTACCGAGGTGGAGGCGGTGCGGGCCAGCCGCTCCATCTCTTCCTTGCGCCCGTCGGCGTAGAGCACCGCGAACTCCTGCGGGACGATGAAGTTGGCCATGGCGGGGATGGCCGCGATCACCTGCAGCACGCGCGACGCCACGCCGTAGATGGCCACCTCCTCGTGCGAGCGCGCCCACGACAGGATCCAGAGGTCCGACGACAGGAGCACGACCAGCGCCGCGCTGCGCAGGCCGAGCGCGGTCGTGGCCCCGAGGATCACCCGGATGTCGGGCGGCAGGTTCGCGGCGCGCGCCTCCGAAGCCTCGGCGGCCGAGGTGGCCTTGAGGGCAAAGGCGAAGCCGATCGCGGTGACGAGCTGCGAGAGCACGAAGATGGAGATCAGCAGCTCCCACGGCACGTCGCGCGCTCCGAGGGCCCACAGCGCGATGTAGCCGCCGAAGATCAGCCCGCGCGGCACGGGATGGCTGAGCGGCGCCGCCACGGAGTACATGCGGAAGGCGCGCAGGTAGTGGTGCGCCAGGTTCCCGAACGAGACGAGCACCGCGGCGCCCACCACGAAAAGGGAGGCGGGAGCCAGCTCGGGCGCCTCGAGGCGGCGGGCGATCCAGGGCCAGGCCACGGCGAACGGCGGCACGACCAGCGCCCAGATCGCGACCTGGAGGACGAACAGCCGCCGGCGCAGCACGGCCGTCGCCGCCTCGCCTCCCTCGCCGCGGCTCATCGGCGCGAAGCGCAGGGCCGCGGGCCCCAGCCCGAGCTGCAGCAGGATCCCCACCGCCGAGATCGCCTGGAGCACCAGCAGGTAGGAGGCGACCTCCCCGGGCCGCGCCACCCGCACCAGGAGCATGCTGCCGAGGAACCCCAGTCCCATGCCCAGGAACTGGTGGAAGCCGAACAGCGCGCCGCCGCGCCGCAGCTGGCGGTCGCTCGGAGCGGAGGACCGGACCGGCTGGCCGGCGACGGTCAAGCTAACTGCGGGAGTATCCATGCACCTTCACCGAGGAGAAGTCCGCCATCGTCCGGGCGCGGGAGTGCAAGAATCGAGCCCTCATCCGGACGGTGGGGCCGGCGGGGCGGGTGCTCCGTTGGCGAGCCTGGCCACGGCGGCGTGCAGGCGGGTGAGGTACTGGCCCTGGAGCTTGCCGAGCGGGGCGCGGTCCTTCGCCGAGCCGGCCAGGGTGCTCTCGACCATCCTCCTGCCGGCCTCGAGCAGCTCCCGGTCGCCGGTCATCTGGCCGGCGCGCACGAGGAGCGCGGCCTGGGCCGCCCTCTCGGGACCGTAGAGCGGCCGGTCCTTGGGCGTGACCTCGACGAGCTGCCCGCCGCGGCGGGCGCCGCGGTACGCGACGTTCAGAATGCGCGGCCACTCCCCGGGCTCGAGCTCCGCGATGGAGCGCGCGAGCGCCACCAGCACCTGGCTCGGCTTGACCGGCGGTTCCCCGATCGGCGCGTCGTCCGTGTCGCGCATCAGCCGGTAGAGCCCCTCGGAGTCGTACATGCCGATCAGCCACATCGGGCCGGCGTCGTAGGTATCCCCTTCGACCTTCCCTTTGCCGAGAAAGCCGTAGCGCTTGCCGCCGCGCTCGACCTCCACGTACTGATGGGTGACCGCCCGCGCCAGCCCCGTGCGCCAGTCGTCGAGAAAGCTGGAATCCGCGCTCGCCAGCCCCAGGAAATGGAGGACGGCCAGCCACTGGCCGGCCACGCGGCCGGTGAAGCTCGCCTTGTCGGGAGGATCGGCGGCTGTGCAAGGCGGCTTGCCGCACATGTGCCGGCGCATGTTCCGGCCGCCGCGCTCCAGGGTCTCGACCACGGTCGAGTCGCCGGTGAGCCAGTAGTAGAGAAAGAGGTTGTCGAAGTAGGCGTGGGAGCTGTTGAAGTCGGCCCGGTAGCCGCCGTAGCCGGCAGGCGACTGCCCGCAGTAGAACCAGGGATCGCCGGGCGCGCACTGCATGATCTGCGTGTGGAGAGTGCGCAGCGCGCCGGGCACGGCGAGCTCGTCCAGCCATTCCACCTCGCCGGTGCGCATGGCCCAGATCGGGACGGTCGAAAGCGTGTTGTGGTAGTCGGTCCAGGCCCCGCACCAGAAGGTATCGTCCCAGGTGTCCGGGGATGGATCCTTCTTGCAGCGCAGGTCGCTGTCCTCCTTGCCTCCCCAGTAGCGGGGGAAGACGCCGTAGGTCATGAGGCCGGCGATCCCCTGGGCGTCCACCTGCTCGACCGTGCGCTCGAGGACGTCGCGGACGAGCCTGTCGTAGCCGGCGAGCCCCTTGGGCAGGTCCCCGACCGGGATCTCGCCCACCGCGTCGGACTTCGAGAACCAGGCCGCGTCCGGCCAGGCGCGGAGCGGCCGGTTGAGCGGCGCCCAGACCAGCCGGTCGAGGTCGGCCCGGACCGGCCGCGGGGGCAGGGCGGAGACCGCGAAGGTGGCGAACATGCCCTGGTGATGGGCGAGCCAGACGTGCCCGTCCGCGAGGTCTATTGCGAGGCGGCCGTCCTCCAGGAGGCGGAGCGCCTGCGGCTCGTAGCGATGCAGGTGGTTCAGGGCTACCGCCACCGAGCCGGAGGAACCGGAAACGGCGAGCAGGCCGCCGTCGGCCTTATCCCCTTCGCTCTTCTTCGAGCCCGCGGCGGCCTCGAAGCGCAGGCGGGCGTGCCGGTCGGAGCGCTGGATCTGCCGCACCCAGGCCGGGCCGGGGCCGGCGAGAGGGGCGGCCTCGAAGTCGCCGATGATGGTGGCGGTACTGGTCGCTGGCCGTTCTCCATCCCCGAGCGACAGGCCGAGCGTGTCGCGCACCCGCTCCAGGCGGATGCCGTTGGGTGCGCCGTCCTTCGTGACGACGCAGCCGTTGCAGCCGAGGTTCCCCTCCCAGGCGACCGCCTGCCGGACGATCGCGGTCGGGGAGCCGGCGGTGAAGACGTAGCGCCGGAAGGAGCCGAGGCCGCCCTTGCCCACGGGAGGAAGGTCATACTCGCCCTCGACCACGACCACGGCCGACAGCGGGCCGGCGTGCTCGATCCGGACGTTGCGGACCGCGGAGTGCCGCGCGGTTTTCTCTTTTGTCGCCAGGGTCATCTCGCTGCCGGTGATCAGCGCGGATCTTCCCGTGCGGACCTCGTCGAACAGGGCGCCGCCGCTCAACGAGAAGACCGCGGCGCCGGTGTCCACGACGATCCGGTCCCCCGTCTGCTTCAGGGTGAGCGGCGCGGGCGGCGGCGGATTGTTCACGCTGCCATCGACCGACAGGGAGTAGACGGCGCTCTGCTTCGCTTCCACCGTGGCGGCGAAGGTCACGAGGACCCACTGGATCGGCGCGGCTCGATCCTCCAGCCCGGCGTTCCAGCGGGCGAGGATCCGGAAGTCGGCGGGCACCGGCCGGCCGGAGGGATCGAGGACCGCGAGCCACCGCGTGGCCTTTACGCCGAGCGAGCGGGGGAGCGGGATGCCGGTGCTCAGCACCTCGCCGGCACGGGCCACGCCCGCGGTCTCGCGGACGGTCAGGGGAACGCGGGGAGCGGGAGCCGGGCGGGTCTCCTCCTCCGCGAACGACAGTCCCTCGGGAGGTGAGCAGGCAAACAGGGCGAGAACGGCAAGGCAGACCAGTCGGCGGAAGACCACGGAGCGGACTTACTGCGAAATCCGGACCACCGGGGCGGGTGGCTATGCCTACCCACTGGGTAGAGGGATCTACCCGCTGGGTAGAGGGCCTACCCATTGGGTAGAGGGGCCTACTCGCTGGGTAGAGGGGTCTATCCGTTGGGTCGAGGGGCCTACCCGCTGGGTAGGGGGGTCTA
>JBJMGZ010000844.1:0-8654 GCA_045807605.1 Thermoanaerobaculia bacterium
GGCCCCACAGTCCCCCCGAGCCGATCGAGTTGGGGTAGGGGCCCGGCTGGCGGTCGCCGCCGATGTAGACGATGTTGGCGTCCGTCGGATCGGCCACGAGCGACAGGTGGATGTCCCCCTGCTGGCCGGGATGGATGCCGACCGGCACGCCGGCCTCGATGGTCTGCGGCAGGTCCATCTGCGTCCAGGTGGCGCCGCCGTCGCCGGAGCGGAAGACGGCGGCGAGCTGGAAGGGCCGGACGATGGCCGCGTAGACGTTGTTGTGCCGGCCGACGGCGAGCTCGACGTTGGTAGCGCTGTTCGTCAGGAAGGCGTCGACCGCGGGCGTGCTCACCTTGGTCCAGGTGGCGCCGGTGTCGTCGCTGCGGTAGAGGCCGTTGCTGCCGCCGACCTCGTCGGCGAAGACCACGTTGGTGTACAGGCGGTTCGGGTTCACGGGATCGCCCGCGAGGTCATGGCTGAGGCCGCCCGGCAGGCCGGTGGCCGCGCCGTTGCCCTGCGAGACCTGGGTCCACGTGGCGCCGAAGTCGAAGCTGCGGAAGACGCCCACGTAGGGGAAGTCGAACGGCTTGGCGAAGTCCACGGAGACGATCAGGTGCTGGCCGCGCACGGCGAGGCCCGAGATGCTCTTGTCGAGCAGCTCGTCGTGGCTGCCGGTGATCCGCTTCCACTTGGTGCCGCCGTCGGTGGTGCGCAGCAGGCCGGAGAGGTCGCCGTTGACGCCGTAGGCGCTGTACACGCCGGGGCCGGCGACGAGCGTCTCGTGCTTGGGATCGGTGGGATCGAGCTCCATGGCGCCGATCGACTGGGTGGCCTCATTGTCGGTCAGGTGCTGCCAGGTCGGTTTCACGGCGGTGGCGTCGTAGGTCACCCACACGCCGCCGTTGACTGCGCCGATGTAGAGGATGTCGGGGTTCACCGGGTGCGGCGCCAGGGCATGGACCGCGCCGACGACTCCGCCATCCGGCTGGACGGTTCCCGGCTGGTTGGCGAGGTCGCCGAAGACCGGGGCCGGGCCCTGAGGGTCCCAGGCGCCGCCGATCGCCTTCTTGTCCTTCTGGTGCGGCTCGACCGCGCCCGCCGGCACGGCGGACGCGATCATCGCGGCGGCGACAAGGGCCGCGGCGAACAGGCGTGAGACGGATGGGGTGTAGGGCAAGATCTTCCTCCTGGACAATGTCATGCAAGAGTTCCTTTCAAGACCGGATCGCATAGGTACCTACCGGGGTTCCTGCTGAGTGGAAGTGCCGCCAGAAGCTTGAAGCGGGACTGGCAGAGTAGCCGGTAAAGCAAAGAACTGCAATCTTTCCAGGGGGCATATACCGAAAGAGATAGAGCCGGTCCGCCGCGGGCAAAGTCACGCATCAACATGCGTACCGGGCCGCGGCGCAAGGGTCTACTCTCTCTTCAACGGTCGGGCGGGGGAGGCTCCTCGGAGGTTTGCTTCGAGGGCTTGAAATCGAGAGGGAAAACTGGAAAAACAAGAGGGGAGCCGACATTCGGCTCCCCTCTTGTTTTTGGCGGCCCGTCCTGTCGATTTGACTCCGGTTCGAGGCGGCCGTACTGTCCCTTCATGAACCGGCCCTTGCAGCGTTGCGCGCTGGCGGCTTTCGCCCTGTTCTGGGCTGCCTCCGGCCGCGCGGAGATCCGGGTGGAGAACTTCCCCATCCATCATGCGCTCTACCCGGAGCACGCAAGCAGCTCCCTGCTGTCCGCGGTGATCGAGGAAGAGGCCGGCAGCGACGGCTTCCTGGGGCTCCGGACAGCCACCGTTTTCAGGATCACCGTGGAGCAGCTCATCCTCGACCGGGGATGGGACCTGCCGGAGGGAGCCGAGCTGCAGGTTGGACACCTCCTCTGGCCCGACGGGCTCCTCGACCTCCGGCCGGGCGCGAAGGTGTTCTTCATCGTCCGGTCCGGCTTCCCCGAGCCTGGAGACCAGTACGTCTCCACGGTCCTGCCTAGGAGCGAGGACGGCCTTCCGCGCGTGAGGACCGAAAGGCAGGCCATCCGTCTTCTCGAGAAGGACCTGCTCGCGCAGATCCCCGCGGCAGGCTCCGACCGGCAGCTCGTTGCGTTGCTCCAGACGCTCGTTCCCATCCTGACCCGAGGCAGCGTGCGGGAGGTCGAGCCGCTGCTGACCCACGGCAACCGGGAGGTCCGGCGGGCCGCCCTTGGCGCCCTGTTCCGGGTGGCGCCGACCGCCGCCAACGCCCGGCTGGTCGCGGACGATCTCCGGGAGCTCTTCACCGACGGCCCGGGCCGGGCCTGCGTCTCTCCTCCCGTGCCCTACTGTGAGCTTCTCGAAGAGCTCTTCCGGAGCTACCCCTATCTGAATCCCCGCTCCCGGCGCTGGGGCTCGCGTTGGGATGAAGAGGAGAGCGCGGAGTACGAGCGCCTAGCCAGGATGGTCCTCTCTTCTGCGCAACTGCCCGTTCCGGCCTTGCGCCTGCTGACGGTCACTGAATGACTGTGCCAACAAGGCCGGGCGGTGGCGTCCTCTCCCGCGCAGCGGGGGAGGATCGAGGAGGGGGCTTTTTTCAGGGCTCGGAGAGGCGAACCGGCCCGGCAAAGTCACGCATCAACATGCGTGGCAGACCGGTGCCGGAGCGGTTACTCTCTTCACGGTCGGGCGGGGGAGGCTCCTCGGAGGCTTGCTTCGAGGGCTTGATATCAAGAGGGAACTGGAGAAGCGAGAAGGGAGCCGACATTCGGCTCCCTTCTCGCTTTGGATCGCGACCCTGTCAGACCGACCCGCGCTCGACGACCCACTCCGTCGCCTGGTGGGTGACTTCGGCGATCAGGTCGTAGTCGTGGTCGTAGTGGAGCACGGTCAGGCCACCGCGACGGGCGAGAGCGCTCTTGTCGATGAGATAGCGGGCGCTCACGCGCGCCAGGCCCGGGACATGACCTTCTCGTCCGCGAGGTCCATTCCGGACATCGTGGACAGGGCTGCGACCTCCTCACGACGAGCCTCTGCCCTGAGGACTTCGCGGAATGCCTCTTCGATGGTCTCCTTCAAGGTTGCCGTCGAGAGCACCCGCTGAACCGCTCCCAACAGCTCCTCGTTGATCTCAACGCTGGTCTTTCGAACGGTCACGGCTTACCTCCAATCCCGGGGATATCACGCCTGCTCGGTATCGGATATCCAAAAAGAGGTGAGGTAGATGTCCTCACTCCCTCTTGAGGTTCACGAACTCCCAGCCGAAGCGGCCCTTGATGCAGAGGTGGCCGCGGGTCACGTCGTGGTCGATGGGGGAGGTGACCTTGACGATCTTCTCGTCCTGGACGTGGACGGTGAGCGTGCAGCCCACGCCGCAGTAGGGGCAGATGGTGTCGGTCTCGGTCTGGCGGGCCTCGTCCCAGGTGCCCGCCTGCCGCATGTCGTGCTCGCTCTTGAACATCAGGGCGCCGGTCGGGCAGACGCCGATGCAGTTGCCGCAATAGACGCAGGCCGAGCTGGGGAGCGGCACGTCGTACTCGGTCGAGATGCGCGCCTCGAAGCCGCGGCCGGCCACCGCGATCGCGAAGGTGTTCTGGGCATCCTCGCCGCAGGCCTCCACGCACTTGTAGCAGAGGATGCACTTCGAGTAGTCGCGCACGTAGAGGTCGTTGTCGATCTTGACCGGCTGCTCGACGTTCGCGGCGCAGACCCCCTCGGGCGAGTGATGATGACCTGGGCGGGCCGCGTCCCGCTCTCCCGGTCCGTTGGGCGGGGCCGGCGGGCCGAAGCGCGCGGGCTCGGCCTCGTACCGCTTCATGTAGGCCTGGAGCTGCGGCGCGGTGGAGACGTCGACCGACGAGGAGAGCAGCTCCAGCACGAGGCGGCGGGAGAGGCGCACGCGCTCGGAGTCGGTCTTCACCACCATGCCCGGCTCGGCCTTGCGCGAGCAGGCCGGGACCAGGGTGCGCGCGCCTTCGAGCTCCACCACGCAGACCCGGCAGACGTTGACCGGCGTCAGGCTCTCCAGGTAGCAGAGCGTGGGCGTCTCGATCCCGAGCTGCCGCGCCGCGTCGAGCAGCGTCGCCCCCTCGGGCACGGCCACCTTCTCGCCGTCGATGGTCAGCTCGACCGTGTTGCGAACGCGCGGCGGCGGGATGACCGGCAGAGGTCCGCGCGGGACCGGAACCTGGAGATCGGGTGCGGGCTGCGTCATCTCTTCTCCTGCAAGATCGGAAATCTGGCGAGCGCCGACTCGATGGCGCTCGAGGCGGTCTGGCCCAGGCCGCAAATGGAGGCGTCGCGCATCACCTGGCCCAGCTCCTTCAAAAGCGACAGCTCCTGCTCGACAGAGCCGAGCGGCCGGTCGCTCGCGAGCCGGTGAAGAACCTCTTCCTGGCGCACGGTGCCGACCCGGCAGGGCACGCATTGGCCGCAGGACTCGTCGCGGAAGAACTGGGCGATGCGCCGGAGCACCGGTCGCAGATCGACCGTATCGTCGAACGGCATGATCACGCCCGAGCCGAGAGCGGCGCCGATTGCGCGCGTGCCTTCGAAGGTGAGCGGCACGTCGATCTGGTCGGGGGTGATGAACGCGCCGGCCGCGCCGCCCAGGAGCACGGCCTGCAGGCGCCCCGTGACCCCGCCGGCCAGGTCGAGCAGCTCCCTCAGGGTGACTCCGAAGGGCACCTCGTAGACGCCGGGCCTCCGCACGTGGCCGGAGAGGCAGAAGAGCTTGGGACCGGTCGAGCGCTCGGTGCCGATCGCGGCGAAGGCTTTCCCGCCCTGGAGGAGGATCGGCAGGACGTTCACCAGGGTCTCGACGTTGTTGATCGCCGTGGGCTGGCCGAAGAGGCCCACCTGGGTGGGGAACGGCGGCTTGTTGCGCGGCTCGCCGCGGTAGCCTTCGAGCGAGTTGAGGAGCGCCGTCTCCTCGCCGCAGATGTAGGCCCCGGCGCCGCGCCGCAGCTCGATGTCGAAACGCACGCCGTCGCCCAGGATGTCGGGACCCAGGAAGCCGCGCTCGCGGCAGCGCCGGATCGCGTTGTCGAGCAGGTCGGTCGCCAGCGGGTACTCGCCCCGGATGTAGAGGTAGCCTCTCTCGCAGCCGGTGGCGAAGCCCGCGATGATCATCGACTCGATCAGGGAGTACGGGTCCCCTTCCATGAGGACGCGGTCCTTGAACGTGCCGGGCTCGGACTCGTCGGCGTTGCAGACGAGGTAGCGGGGGAGCGGCGCGGAGCGCATGCCCAGCCACTTCTGACCGGTCGGGAACGCGGCGCCGCCGCGGCCCACGAGCTTCGCCTCGATCACCTCGCCGATGACGCGGTCGGGGCCCATCTCGAACGCCCGGCGCAGGGCCTGGAAGCCGCCGGCGGCGCGGTAGTCGTCCAGGCTGCGGGGATCGATGCTGCCGACCCGGCGGAGCAGGGTGAGGCCGGGCTGGCCGAGCTGGGGCACCGAGGCGGCGAGGTCGGGAGAAAGGACGTCAAGGACACCAGGGACACCAAGGACGGACTCCGCGGTGGCCGGTGCCAGGGAGATCTCGCGAGGCGGCTTGCCGGCGACCGTAACCAGGGCGGCCGGCGCGCGCTCGCAGTAGCCCAGGCAGGGGCTGCGATGCCAGGCGACCCCGGACTGGGCTACCTGGGCGCAGAGCTCCTCGGCGCCGCGGAACTGGCAGCCGATGTCGTCGCAGACGTGGATCGTGACCGGCGGGTGCGGGCGCGTCTGGAACAGGGCGTAGAAGTCCGCCACGCCGAAGGCGTCCGCCGGGGGCACGTCGAGCGCCCGGCAGGCATGGTTCAGGGCTCCCGGGCTGATCCATCCCACCCGGCCCTGGATCGCGTGGAGGACCGGCAGGAGGTACTGCCGCAGATCGCCATGCGGCGTCAGGGAGGAGAGGAAGGCGTCGATCGCCTCCCTCTCCTCGGGCGTAGGCTGGTCGTCGGTGAAGTGGAGATCCATGAAACGCGATTCTAGGCGGTCACCGCTTCCGCGGTCTCTGCTGCCATGGCGGCGGGGCGTCCCACCGGTTCGATCCGGATCGCGGCGGCCTTGAACTCCGACGTGCCGGACTGCGGGTCCTGGGCATCGACGGTCAGCTCGTTCGTGGCCACCTGGTCGGGGAAATGGAAGGTCATGAACGCGAGCCCGGGCCGCAGGCCGTCGTCGAGGCGGACCGGCGCGAGCACCGACCCGCGCGGCGAGATCACGCGCACGGTCTCGCCCGGGGCGACGCCCAGGCGCCTGGCATCCTCGGGATGGAGGTCGATCGTCTCGCCCTGGCGCATCGGCGAGGCGAAGAGCCCCGTCTGCACGCCGGTGTTGTAGGAGTCCAACCGGCGGCCCGTGGTCAGGCGGATCGGGAACTCCTCGGAGAGCCCCTCGACCGGCGGCTCGTCGTCCACGCAGGCGAACGGCGCCAGCGGTCCGACGGCCGGCCGCTGCCAGAGCCGGCCGTGGAGGTAGCTCTCGCCCGGGTGCGACTCGTCATAGCAGGGCCACTGGAGGCCGTCCATCTCCTCCAGCCTCTTGTAGGACATGCCCGCGTGCACCGGGCTGAGCGAGCGCAGCTCGTCCCAGATCTCCTCGGCGGTCGGGTTGCCGAGGTCCCGGCCGAGGCGGCGGGAGAGCTCGCAGAGGATCTCGATGTCGTCGCGCACTCCCGGCGGAGGAGGCAGGGCCTGGCGCACTCGCTGCACGCGGCGCTCGCTGTTGGTCACCGTGCCCTCGGACTCGCACCAGCCGGCCGCGGCCGGGAAGACCACGTCCGCCAGCTCGGCGGTGGCGATCATGACCATGTCCTGCACGACCAGGATGTCGAGCCCCTTGAGCAGGCTGATGGCGTGGTGCTGGTCGGCCTCGGAGTTGGCGGGGTTCTCGCCGATGACGTAGAGCGCGCTCAGATCGCCGTGCTCCATGGCCTTGAACATGTCGCTCAGGTGCCAGCCCTTCCGGGGCGGGATGGGCACGCCCCAGGCGCGCTCGAACCTGGCGCGCAGCTCGGCGTTCTCCACGTGCTGGAACCCGGGCAGGCGGTCGGGCAGGGCGCCCATGTCGCCGCCCCCCTGGACGTTGTTCTGTCCCCGCAGGGGATTGACGCCGGAGCCATAGCGCCCCACGTGGCCGGTGAGCAGGGCGAGGTTGATCAGGGCGCGGACGTTGTCCACGGCATTGTGGTGCTCGGTGATGCCGAGGGTCCAGCAGATCTGGGCGCGGTCGGCGCGCGCGTAGGCATGGGCCATCTCGCGGATGACCTCCGCGGGCACGCCGGTGACCGCGGCGGCGGATTCGAGCGTATAGGGCTCGACGTGCCGGCGGAAGTCCTCGAAGCCGCTGGTCGCGTTTTCGACGAAGCTGCGGTTCTCCAGGCCGGCGGCCAGGATCTCGCGGGCCACGGCGTTGGCGAGCGCGACATCGGAGCCGACATGCAGAGGGAGGTGCCGCACGGCCCAGCGGGCGGACGAAGTCCTTCTGGGATCCACGACGAACAGACGGGCGCCGTTGTGGATGCCCTTGAGCACGTGGTGGAAGTAGATCGGATGCGTCTCCCGGGCGTTGCTGCCCCAGAGGATGATGAGATCCGTCTCCTCCACCTCGCGGTAGGAGCTGGTGCCTCCCCCCATTCCGAAGACCGTCGCCAGACCGACGACGCTGGGGGCGTGTCAGGTCCGGTTGCAGCTGTCGATGTTGTTGCTGCCGATCACCGTCCGGGCGAACTTCTGGGCGAGGAAGTTCATCTCGTTGGTGGTCTTCGAGCAGCTGAACAACCCGAACGTCTGCGGCCCCTTCTTCGCCACCGCGGACCGGAACCCCTCCGCCGCCCGGTCGAGCGCCTCGTCCCAGGTGGCGGGACGGAGAGCTCCGTGGTCACGGACGAGCGGGGTGTCGAGCCGCTGGGTGCTTGCGGGTGTGCGCTTGGCCATAAGTCCTCCCGGTCCCGGAGTATACAACTGCCGGAAGGACTCCAAGGACCCCAGGGACGTCAAGGACCTCAAGGATGCAGGACCCGGTCCTTGTCGTCCTTGGTGTCCTTGCAGTCCTTGATGTCCTTCACCCCCTCAATTCGATCCGGCTCCCGCCGAGCCGCGGCCGGCTTGGGAGGCCGCAGCTCCGGCGAGTGCAACCTCCTAGCGCAGGGTCAGCGTTTGAAGTGTGCTCTTGAAGTCCGGCAGGTAGGACTTCAGCAGGACGCTATCGGGAGGAATCGTCTCGGAATAGAGGGCGACGATGAACGACTCGTTGCGTTCCGGCTTTGGGAACCACAGATACAGAGCGGCTCTCTGTGTGCTCGAGTCACCGGCCACGACGTAGTCCATGGTGTAGAAGGTGAGGCCGGCTATCGTCTCCTCGCCGAGAGAGACGTTCTCGAGGCGGTAGAGGCCCCGGTTCACTCCCTGCTCGATCATGATCCTCTGCTCGAGCTGCCGAAAGTCGTCGGCGACGGCCTTCGCGGTGGCCTGCCTCAGCGCGTCATCGGCGACGAGGTTCCTCATGATCTTCATTTCAAAGTGGAAGGGGCCAATGCGCTGGGTGATGATCGCGCTCTCGTCAGGGTTGTCGAACCGCTGAACGCGCCATCCGTGATCGGGGGGCACGACGAACGAATAGTGCGGCATCTGGACGTGGCTGTTGCTCCGGGTAACCTCAGGCGCCGTGGAGGCACAGCCGGCGATCAGCGCCGGCATCATGACGAGGAAGCATGCACCGA